>CATPAS010000121.1 GCA_955652075.1 uncultured Gaiellaceae bacterium
CCGAGCGCCTTCCCTACGGCCTCCTTGCCGGCGAACCGGCCGGCATAGCTCTGGGCCGGATTCGGGCGCGAGTCACAGTACGCACGCTCCGCCTCTGTGAAGCAACGCTCGCGGAAACGCGGGTAGCGCTCGAGCGCGCGGCGCACGCGCTCGATCTCGATCAGGTCGACGCCGATTGCGGTCATGGGTGACCCAGCCGGTGGCATTGGTGGATGCCTGGGTCGCGAGCACCAAGCGATGCAAGGACGCAGGGAGTGCCCGGGCTGGTTTGCCCGGGCGCGACTGAGGACGCGGCAGCGCGCAGTGTGATCGCGGGCCAGGCGCCGCCGAATGTCGCCGGTTGGGTCACAAGTGCTCCTCGAGCCAGTCCGGAAGCTGCGCAATCGACGAGATGATGCCGTCGGGCTTGGTGCGGCTCACCTCCACCACATCAGGCCTGAACATGCCCGTGCGAACGAGGATGGTCTTCATGCCGTGCGCCACCGCGCCGCCGATGTCGGCCTCGATGTCGTCGCCGACCATCCACGTGAGGCTCGGTTCGGCGTCGAGCGCCTTCAGCGCAGCCTCGAAGTAGGCCGTGGACGGCTTGCCGAGCACGATCGCCTCGGTGTCCGCGGCGTACTCGAGCCCGGCGACGAACGCGCCGGCGTCGAGCAGCGGCCCATGCTTGGTCTGCCACCACCGGTTCTTGTGCAGCGAGTAGAGCTGCGCGCCGGCCTCGAGCTCGTGGAACGCGCGCGCGAGGTTCATGTAGCTGAAGACGAGGTTCGTCTCAGGGGTCTCGTCGGCGCCGCCGATGAGGACCGCCTCCGCGTCCTCGCCGACGAGCTCGATCCCTTCCAGCTCGCCCACGATCGCATGCATCGTCAACGCGAGAACTCGCCGCCCGGCCAGGGCCTGCGCCGCCGCCCGCGGCGTTGTCTGGAGCTCTTCGTCGTCGAGCTCGATCCCCATGGCACGCAGCTCCTCGGCCAGGGCCGCACGACTCTGCGTCGTGTTGTTCGTGACGAAGCGGACCCTGTGCCCGTCGGCACGAAGCCGCCGGACCGCGTCGGCCCCACCGGCGATCGGTTCGCCCGAGACGTGGAAGACACCGTCGACGTCAAGCAGAATTGCAGCCATGGACGGCGAGTCTATTCGCGTGACCCGTTCCGTCGTTCTGCCGCTCGCCGAGGTGCAGCTCCGCTTCTCGCGTTCGAGTGGGCCGGGCGGACAGCACGCGCAGAAGTCCGAAACGCGCGTCGAGGCAGTCTTCGACGTCGAGGCCTCGAACGCGCTCACCGACACCCAGAAGCGGCGAGTCGTGGCGCGTGCAGGGCCCGTGTTGCGCGCCCTGGCGCAGGACGAGCGGAGCCAGCTCCGGAACCGCGAGCTCGCGGTCGAGCGGCTCGTCGAACAGCTCCGCCGGGCGCTCCGGGTCGAGCGGCGCCGGGTGCCGACGAAGCCGACGGAGGCCTCACGCCGGCGCCGTCTGGAGGACAAGCAGCGCCGCTCCCGGACGAAGCGGCTTCGCCGCGAGCTGGACGATTGACGTCCACCCGAACCCATTCGGCCCGGTCAACCGTTTACAGGTTGAAAGCATGGCGCCGATCGCCGTCACTCTGGCCAGGCGGAACCCGCCGACAGCCGTGGTCGCCCTCGTCGGGGAGCACGACGCCTACTCGGCCGAGCGGCTCGAGGGCGAGCTCACCGTCCTCCTCGAGGAGGGCCAACGGATCGTCGTCGACCTTCGCGATGCGACGTTCATCGATTCCACGACGTTGAGCGTCCTGCTCGGCGCGCGCCGCCGCGCCAAGCAATCGTCCCTCGGCTTTGCGCTCGTGCTCGCCGATCGGGACTACACCCAGGTCAATCAGATCCTCGAACTGACCGGTCTCGGCCCGACCTTTGCGATCTTCGGGGAGCTCGACGATGCGCTTACGGCGGTTCGGACGGGCAGCGTCGACGACACCCGGGCCGCGTAGCTGACGTCCGACACTCCGCGTAGCTTCCCCGCGATGGATCACGAGCCCCTTCGGCGTGGCGTCGCCGAGTTCGTCGGCACCTTCGCGCTCGTCTTCATCGGCGCGGGGTCGATCCTCACTATCGACACCGCGCTCGCACCGGCACTGACCAGCGCACCGGCCATCGGTGTCTACGGCGGCCTGACCCTCGTCGTCGTCGCGCTCGCCCACGGGCTCGCGATCGCGGTCATGGCCTCCGCCGTCGGACACATCTCCGGCGCTCACTTCAACCCCGCCGTCACCCTCGGGTTCGTGGTTACGCGCCGCATCGCGCCGTCGCTCGCCGTCGTCTACTGGAGCATGCAGTTCGCCGCCGCCGCTTCAGCAGCCGCGTTGCTGCGCTGGTTCTATCCCGAAAGCGTGCGACGGCTGGCGAATCTCGGTGCTCCCGGCCTCGCCGGCGGCGTCAGCGTCTGGCAAGGCCTCGTGATCGAGATCGTGCTGACGTTCTTCCTCGTCTGGGTGATCTTCGCTACCGCCGCGGATCCGGGCGGTAGCTTCAAGTCGATCGCGGGGCTCGCGATCGGCCTGACGATCACGATGGGTGTCTTGATGGGCGGCCCGCTGACGGGGGCCGCAATGAATCCAGCGCGCGCGTTCGGACCGGAGTTGCTGTCACGCCACTGGGGCGATGCCTGGGTCTGGTACGTCGGCCCGTTCGTCGGCGGTGCGCTGGCCGCACTCGCCTATGACACGCTCTATCTGAGGACGCTGAGACCGGTGTTGCCGGTCGGGCCGCCGGAGACCGGCGTGATCGAGCCGCGCCCGGGCGATACCGCGGTCTCCTAGCTTCGCGGTTACTCGACCGTGACGGTCTTCGCCAGGTTGCGCGGCTGGTCCACGTTCAGCCCCCGCAGTCGCGCGATCCGGTAGGCAAGCAGCTGGAGCGGCAGCACGGCGAGCACCGCCTGCAGGAATGCCGGCGTGCGCGGGACGTAGATGACGTCGTCTGCGTGATGCTGGATGTCCTCGTTCCCGTCGGTTGCGATCGCGATCACCTGCGCGCCGCGCGCCCTCACCTCCTGGATATTCGAGACGACCTTGTCGTAGACCACCTTCTGATCGGTCGCGATGCAGACGACCGGCGTCTCGGAGTCGAGGAGAGCGATCGGGCCGTGCTTCATCTCTCCGGCCGAATACGCCTCGGTCGGGATGTACGAGATCTCCTTCAGCTTCAGCGCGCCCTCGAGGGCAACAGGCAAACCGATGTGGCGCCCCAGGTAGAGGAAGAACGGCTTGTTGTAATGCCGTTGCGCGATCTCCTCGATGGGATGGTCGGCGTCCAGCAACCGCTCCATCTTCTCGGGCAAGTCGAAGAGCTCTTCGAGGATGAACGCGATCTCTTCGGCGGGCAGCGTGCGCCGCACCTGCGCGAGCTTGAGCGCGATCAGCGACAGGAGCGCGACCTGCGCGGTGAAGGTCTTCGTCGCCGCGACGCCGACCTCGAGCCCGGCGCGCGTGTAGAGGACGGCGTCGACCTCGCGCGTGATCTGCGTTCCGAGCTGGTTGGTGATGGCGAGCGTTCGTGCGCCCTGCTCACGCGCGAGGCGCATTGCCGCGATCGTATCGGCCGTCTCACCCGACTGCGTGATCCCGATCACCAGCGTGTCCTTCGAGAGCACGGGGTTGCGATAGCGCCACTCGCTCGCGATGTCCGGCTCGACCGGAACGCGCGCCCACTCCTCGATGATGTACCGCCCGACGACGCCTGCGTGGTATGCGGTGCCGCAGGCGACGATCACGATCCGGCGCAGATTCTGGATCTCCAGCTCATTCAGACCGATCCCCTCGAGTACGAGCTTGCCGCGGCGCGCGCGGTCGCCGATCGTCTCGCGCACCGCCTCCGGCTGCTCGTAGATCTCTTTGAGCATGAATGTCTCGTAGCCGCTCTTGACCGCGCTCTCGTCGTCCCAGTCGATGGGCTCGACTTCCTTGTGCTCGACCTCGCCCTCGTCCGTGAAGAAGCGCGCTCCCTGGGGAGTGATCGCGACGACCTCGCCGTCCTCGATCAGCTGCACCTTGCGCGTCTCGCGGAGGAACGCCGCAATCGACGAGGCCAGGAACATCTCCCC
>CATPAS010000122.1 GCA_955652075.1 uncultured Gaiellaceae bacterium
ATCCTGCGGGCTGCGGAACAGGAAGCGGACGTCATCCTCTGGGACGGCGGCAACAACGACACGCCGTTCATCAAGCCCGACCTCCACATCGTCGTCGTCGATCCGCACCGGCCGGGACACGAGCTCCGGTACCACCCCGGTGAGACGAACCTCCGTATGGCTGACGTCTGCGTGGTGAACAAGATGGACAGCGCGACCCAGGCCGGCATCGACGCCGTCCTGAGGTCGATCCACGAGAACGCGAAAGACGCACGGATCGTGCTGGCCGCGTCTCCCTTCCACGTCGAAGGCGACACGGAGAAGATCAGGGGCAAACGCGTGCTCGCCGTCGAGGACGGCCCAACCCTCACGCACGGCGAGATGACGTACGGCGCCGCTGTGCTCGCCGCGAAGCAGTACGGCGCCGCCGAGCTCGTCGACCCACGCTCGTGCGCGGTCGGCTCCATCGCCGAGACGTTCGCGCAGTACCCGAACGTCGGCACGCTGCTCCCGGCGATGGGGTACGGGCGCGAGCAGATGGAAGACCTGCGCAAGACGATCGAGCGCTGCGACGCCGATCTGGTTCTGATCGGGACGCCGATCGACCTGCGCAAGCTGATCGATCTGGACAAGCCGGCGCTGCGCGTGACGTACAAGCTTCAGGAGATCGGCGAGCCGACGCTGAAGGACGTGCTCGCAGAGAAAGGACTGCTGGAAACAGCACTCGTGTGAGCACGGTCGTCGCCCTTGGCGGGAACGCGCTCATGCGACCCGGCGAGCGCGGCACCGCGGTCGAGCAGCTCGCGAACCTTCGTCGCGCGGTCACCGCGCTGCAGCCCTTGCTCGGCGAACCGGCCCTCGTCATCACGCACGGAAACGGCCCGCAGGTCGGCAACGAGCTGCTGCGCCAGGAGCGGGCCGCGCAGGAAGCCCCACCGCTGCCGCTCTGGCTAGCGGTTGCGCAGACGCAGGCAGAGATCGGCGCCCTCGTCGCGGCCGAGTTGCGGCCCGCCCTCGAGGATCGCGAGGTCGCGTGCGTCCTGACGCACATCACCGTTGCAGCCGACGATCCGGCCTTCGACCGCCCGACGAAGCCGATCGGACCGTTCTATTCGGCCGACCAGGCTGAGGTGCTCGAGCGCGAACGCGGCTGGGCGCTGGTGTCGGACGCAAATCGGGGCCATCGCCGCATCGTCGCTTCCCCCGAGCCGCTCGAGATCGTGGAACTTGGCGCGATCCGCCGGCTCGCCGAATCAGGGACGGTCACAATCGCGTGCGGCGGCGGCGGCATCCCGGTCGTGCGGCGCGGCGGCCGCCTCTCCGGAGTGGATGCCGTGATCGACAAGGATCGAGCGTCGGCGCTGCTCGCGCGCGAGCTCGAGGCGGAGCGCTTGATCATCCTCACCGAAGTTCCCGCGGTGTATCGCAGCTTCGGCGAACACGATCAGGAAGAGATCCGCGAGCTCAATCGCAGCGACGCCGCGGCGCTGCTTCCGCAGCTGTCGGAGGGCTCCATGCGCCCGAAGGTCGAGTCCGCACTTGATTTCGCGGGCGAGACACTGATCACGAACTTCGACGCGCTCGAGGCTGCACTTGCCGGCACCGCGGGCACGCGGGTCCGCCCGTAGGATCGAGAGCCATGGTTGCTGTCGCCGACAGCCTGAAAGGCCGGTCCTTCACGCGGGTCGCGGACTGGAGCCGCGACGAGCTGCTCGAGGTGCTCGACCTGGCCGACGAGCTGAAGCGCCTTCAGCGGGCGCGCGAGGAGCATCACCTCCTCCCGGGGCGCACGCTCGGGATGATCCTCCAGAAGCCTTCGACCAGGACCCGCGTCTCTTTCGAGGTCGGGATCTACCAGCTCGGCGGCACCGGGCTCTATCTCTCGGCGGGCGACCTGCAGCTCGGGCGCGGCGAGACGATCAAGGACACGGCCGTCGTCCTCTCCCGATATCTCGATGCGATCATGATCCGGACGTTCGCCCAGTCCGATGTCGAGGACCTCGCGGCCAATGCATCCATCCCGGTCATCAACGGGCTGACCGACAGTGCTCATCCCTGTCAGGCGCTCGCCGACGTCATGACGATTCGCGAGCGTTTCGGCCGTCTCGAAGGCCTGAAGGTCGTCTACCTCGGCGATGGAAACAACGTGTGCGCGTCACTGATGGTCGCGTGCGCGAAGCTCGGATTGGACTTTGTCGCCGCAACGCCTCCCGGTTACCGGCCCGACGAGGAGGCGGTGCGCGTCGCGCGGGATGCCGGGGGCAGAGTCGACCTCGTCGAAGATCCGGGAGCCGCGGCCGAAGGCGCCGACGTCCTCTACACCGACGTGTGGACCTCCATGGGCCAGGAAGAGGAGCGCAAGCAGCGGTTGCAAGACCTGGCCGGCTTCGGCATCGACGCAGACCTCGTGAAGCAGGCCGCAGAAGGCGCGATCGTCCTGCATTGTCTGCCCGCCCACTACGGGGAGGAGATCACCGAAGAGGTCCTCTACGGTCCGCAGTCGGCCGTCTGGGACCAGGCCGAGAACCGCCTGCACGCCCAGAAGGCACTGATGGCTCTCGTGATTCGGTAAGACTCCCGCGGCATGCTGCCGCTGAAGGACAACGTTCCGACCCGAACGTTTCCGGCAGTCACGATCGGGATCATCGCCGTGAACGTGATCGTCTGGATCTGGGAGTTCACCGGCACTTCCGTAGAAACCGACGTCATCCACTACGGCTACTACCCGTGCAAGATCGAGGGGCCTTGCCTCGGGCCTGCGCTCCAGGCCCAGATCCCCTGGTACGAGGAGGCCTTCACCTCCATGTTCATGCACGGAGGCTGGCAGCACATCATCTTCAACATGCTCTTTCTCTGGATCTTCGGCAACAACGTCGAAGACGCGATGGGGAAGGTGCGCTTCTTGTTCTGGTATATCGCGGGCGGGCTCGCAGCGACGGCGGTACAGACCTTCGTAACGCTGCATTTCGGGTCGGCGCAGGACGCGAGCATCCCGAACATCGGGGCGAGCGGCGCGATCGCGGCGGTGCTCGGAGCCTACTTCGTGCTGCTGCCGAACGCTCGCGTCCTGACCGCGATCTTCTTCATCCTGATCTTCTTCCAGGAGCTGCCGGCGGTCCTCTTCCTCGGGCTCTGGTTCCTGTTCCAGCTCTGGCAGGGCGGCTTCGCGATCGTGCAGCCGCAGGCCGGTGGGGGCGTTGCCTTCTTCGCCCACATCGGCGGCTTCCTCTTCGGGGTGCTGACCGTCCGGCTAGTCGCCAAACGGCGCCCACTCATGCCGAAGTACTGATGTGGAGCAGTTCGAGGAGCACGTCCGGCGCGCCCTCGACGCGCTTCCGCCCGACCTCGCCCAGGGCCTCGAGAACGTGGCGGTGGTGGTGGAAGACGAGCACCCGGGCGAGCCAGACCTCTTCGGCCTCTTCGAGGAGGTGCCCTACCTGCCGGCCAAGGTCACGATCTACGAGCGGCCCCTCGTGGAGGCGTTCGGGCACGATCCCGAGGAGCTGGAGCACGAGATCCGGGTCACCGTCCTGCACGAGCTCGCCCACTACTTCGGAATCGACGAGGACCGGCTCGCCGAGCTGGGCTACCGGTGAGCTCGGCGCTCAACGCCGTCGCGATCGGGGCCGCCGTGCTGGGCCTCCTGGTGCTGGTCTTTTTCTTCCTCGGGCCCCGGGAATGAGCGGCGCCCAAACCTCGTTTTTAGAGACATGACCCTGACTGAGATTCACCAAGAGATCGAACAGACCAGCGAGCGGCGCACCGAGCTGTGGCACATCCTTTCTCAGGGACATGACCCAGCCGCTGCTGCAGAGCTCAAGCGTCTGAGCGAGCGCCTAGACCACCTTTGGGACGAGGAGCGCACGCTGAAGGCGGAACTCCGCTTCGGCGATCGCGACCACATCGTCGCCCGGGCCCGGGTCGAAGAGCGTCTCGAGCGCGCGGCCTAAAGCAAGTTCCCTCCACCCCCGCGTGGAACAGTCGGCCCCGGACGGGGGATTCTCTCCTCTCCCCCCGGGGCCGACACCCTTTGCGAGCACTTGTGACGGTCACTGCGGCCCGAAACAACGACCAAGGAGCCGTGATGCCGGGTTCGCACGCAGAGGAGATCGTCGGGGACTACCTCGATTCGGAGGACTGGGCCGAGCAGCTCGTGGAAGACGCCGAGGCCGAGCCGGATCTCGATCTCCCGCCGTTGCCTCAGCCTCCTCCTGAAGCAGCCTGAGCCGGCTGACCAGAGTCTTCACGGCTGAAGGTCCAACCGTAAGCCTCCTCGGCGATCCGACCGGACGTCCGTAGAGTTAGGGCGTGCTCGACGCGCGAACGGACGTCGTCGGGAGTCTCCTTCGCCCGCCCGACCTGCTCGCAGCGCAGGAGAAGCTCGCGAAGGGTGAGCTGACGCCCTCCGCGTTCAAGCGGGTCGAGGACAAGGCGGTCGACGACGCCCTCGAGCTCCAGGAGGAGGCAGGCCTCGCGGTCGTCACCGACGGCGAGATGCGCCGACTCTCGTTTCAGAGCCAGCTCCCTGCGGCCGTCCAGGGCTTCGCCGAGTGGGACCTCGACGCCTTCCTCTGGGGCGAGTGGCAAAGCGACGAGCTCGGCGAACTTCGCATCGAACGGCCGCAGCTTGCGGTCGAGCAGAGGCTTCGGCGCAAACGCTCGCTCGCGACGGAAGAGTTCGTGTACGCGCGGGGCCGCACCGACCGAATTGTCAAGGTGACACTGCCGAGCCCCAGCCTGTTCGCGAACTTCTGGGACGCGGAACGCTCGAAGGTCGCGTATCGCAACCTGGAGGAGTTCCTCGCCGACGTCGCTGAGCTGCTCCGCGAGGAGGTCGACGAGCTCGTAAGGCTCGGCGCGGTCTACATCCAGTTGGACGCACCGCACTACCCGCTGCTC
>CATPAS010000123.1 GCA_955652075.1 uncultured Gaiellaceae bacterium
AAGGCCTTCGCGCGCACAGGCGACGAGCGCTGGCTCGAGCGGGCACGCCGTTTCGCGATGCACGCGCTCGAACAGGTGGACCGGCTACGGGCCGAGCGCGGCTACGGCCGCTACTCGCTTTGGACCGGAGACCTCGGAGTTGCGCTCTTCGCAGCAGACTGCGTCTCCGGCACCGCAGGCTATCCGGTCTTCGACGGCTTCTAGGCGCTAGCCCTCTTCGCGTACGTACGGAATCCCGAGGGCTGCGGGCGCCCCGAAGCGTAAACGCGCAGCGCGCGAAGAGACGAGTACCAGGGCGAGAATCGTCATCACGTAGGGCAGAGACTGGAAGAGCTCGGGCGCAACCGTGACCCCGTGCCCCTGCAACGCGAACGGCAACGCCGTGAACGCACCGAAGAAATAGGCGCCGACGAGACAGAGCGTCGGTCGCCAGAACGCGAAGATGACGAGTGCGATGGCGATCCAACCGGCGCCTTGCGTCAATCCCGCGATCCACTGGGGCGTGATCGAAAGGCTGAACGTGGCTCCGCCGACCCCGGCGAATCCGCCGCCGACGAGCGTATGTGCGTACCTGTACCTAGTGACGTTGACACACATTGCGTCGGCCGCAGCGGGCGACTCCCCGACGGCCCGTACGTTCAGCCCCATACGCGTTCGCGTGAGATAGAGCGCGACGAGCACGACGCAGCCCCATGACGCATACACGAGCGCCGATTGGCCGAAGAGGATCGGCCCGACAACGGGCCAGTTCTGGAAGGACTTGGGGAAGATCTCCTGGAACTGGTGGCGCGCCGGTGCACGGGCGAGATTGAGGTCGTTCCCCAGATACGACGAGAGGCCGGCGACCCCGGCGAAGATGGTCAGCGCCAGGCCGGAGACGATCTGGTTCGCGCGCAGCGTCACGACGAGGAACGCGTGGATCAACGCCATCAACGCTCCCGCGAGAGCCGCAACGCCGATCGCGCCCAGTAGCGCAAGCGTGGTCGCCGCGTGAATGCGCTGGACCGCCCAGAAGCCCATCACCGCACCGACGAGCATCATCCCCTCGACGCCGAGGTTGAGGACGCCAGACCGTTCGGCCAGCAGTTCCCCGAGGGCGGCGTAGAGGAGCGGCGTGCCGTACGCGATCCCCGACGCGAGCACGACGACCAGCAAGCTGTTGTTCACGACACGGGCTCCGGCGCGGGCGTGCGACGCCGGTCGAAGCGGACGCGGTAGCGGACGAAGAGCTCGCCGCCGAGCGCACAGAACAGGATCAGGCCCTGCAGAACGCCGACCAGGCCGTTCGGAAAGTCGGCGCCCTGCAGCGTGAAGCCGGCGTTCTGCAGTCCGCCGAGCAGGAAGGCGACCAGGACGACCGCAAACGGGTTGTAACGGGCCAGCGCCGCGACGACGATCCCCGTGTAGCCGTAGTTCGCCTGCGTCAATCCACGCGGGTCGAGCTGGTGGCGAAAATCGCCGTCCTGGCTCGCTCCGCCGATGCCGGCAATCGCGCCCGAGAGGCACATGACGGCGAGAATCTTGCGGCGCGTCCGCATCCCGGCGTAGCGCCCGGCACGCGCCGAGTCGCCGATCACCTTCACCTCGAAGCCGAACCGCGTGCCGGCGTAAAGGCCCCACAGCGCGACGGCGAGCAGGACGGCCAGGAGCGCCCCGAGCGGTAGGGCGAGGCCGTGGATCGTCCAGCTCGACCAGCTCGCCTCGTTGGGCAGGATCTTGCCCTGCGGAAAGACACTCGCCTGGAATCCCTTCGTGTCACGCAAGTAGGAATGGCTGTCGAAGATGAGGTAGTCGATGATGAGCGCGACGACGTAGTTCAGCATCAGCGACGTGATGATCTCGTTCGTCGAGAAGAACGCGCGCAGGATTCCGGGAATGGCCGCGAGCACCGCGCCGCCCGCGGCGCCCGCGATCACCATCGCGCCGATCACGATCGGGGACGGCGCACCTGCGAGCAGAAGCGCCACCGTCGCGCCGGTGATCGCGCCGGCGTAGAGCTGTCCCTCGCCGCCGATGTTGAAGAGCCTCATGCGGAACGCGGCGGCGGCGGCCAGGCCGGTGAATGCCAGCGGCGTCGCGGCGACGACAGTCTCGGAGAGCGCGCCGTTGCTGAGGAACGCAGCGTCGAACAATCGCCGGAAGGTGTGCAGCGGCGGATGGTGCGTCGCGACCAGCACGATCGTCGCGAACACGAAAGCGACCACGATCGAGACGAGCGGCACTGCAAGCGACAACCAACGAGGTTGTTCGAGCCGTCTCTCGACTCGCATCACACGGATTCCTCCCCTCCGGCCATCAACAACCCGAGCTCCTCCACCGTCGCCGACGTCGCGTCGCGCTCGCCGACGACGGCTCCTTCGTACATGACCACGATGCGATCCGCGAGCGCGAGGATCTCGTCGAGATCCTCGCTGATCAGCAGCACCCCGACGCCGCGCTCTGCGGCTGAGCGCAGATACGTGTGCACCGTCTCGATCCCCGCGACGTCGAGGCCTCGCGTCGGCGAAGCGGCGACGAGCACCACCGGCTCTCCGGAGAACTCGCGCGCGAGGACGAGCTTCTGCAGGTTCCCGCCCGAGAGCTGCCACGCCGGAACGTCCGGGCCGGACGCGCGCACGTCGTAGCGCTCCATCAGGGACGTGGCGACCTCGCGAATCTTCCGCAAGAGCAACAGCGGGCCGCGTGACACAGGCGGCTTGCGGTACGACTTCAGCACGACGTTCGACGCCACGCTGAGACCGGGCGCGACCCCCGTCCCCAGGCGATCCTCCGGCACGTAGGCCACTCCCGCTCCGATCGCCTCACGCGGATCCCCGCCTTTGAGGTTCCGCCCGGCGACGGTGATCCTCCCTTCGATCGGCGCGCGCATACCGGCGATCGTCTCCGCGAGCTCGCGTTGGCCGTTGCCCGCGACACCCGCCACGGCGACGATCTCTCCGCCTCCCACCGCCAACGAGACGTCTTTGACGGCAGGGACCCCACGGTCGCCCTGCGCCCAGACACCGGCGAGCTCGACGCACACAGCGCCGATCGCGCGGCCGCCGTTCTGCCGGCCCAGCTCGATCTCGCGCCCGACCATCAGCGCAGCGAGCGACCGGGGCGTGGCTTCGCTCGCAGGCACGGTCGCGATCGATCGCCCGCGACGGAGCACAGTGACGCGGTCGGCCACGGCCTTCACCTCATGCAGCTTGTGTGAGATGAAGATGACCGTGCGCCCGTCCTCCGCCATCGCGCGGATCGTCTCGAACAGCGCGTTCGCTTCCTGCGGTGTGAGCACGGCGGTCGGCTCGTCGAGGATCAGGATGCGGGCGTCCTGATAGAGCGCCTTCAAGATCTCGACCCGTTGCTGCTCCCCGAGCGACAGCTGCCAGATCCTCGCGCGTGGATCGACGGCAAGCCCGTAGCGTTGAGAGAGATCCTCAACGCGCCGCTCGATCTCACGGGTGCGCAAGAGGAAGGTGCGGCCGATGTCGCGGTGATCCCCGAGGACGACGTTTTCCGCAACCGTGAACGGCGAGACGAGGCGGAAGTGCTGGTGCACCATCGCGATGCCGGCGTCGAGCGCATCGCGCGGCGAGTTGAACTCGACCGACTCCCCGAAGAGGACGATCGTCCCCTCGTCCGGTCGATAGAGACCGGTGAGGATGTTCGACAGCGTCGTCTTGCCGGCGCCGTTCTCGCCCAGCAACGCGTGGACCTCGCCGGGCGCTGCCTCGAAGTCCACGGACTCGTTCGCGACGACCGCGGGAAACCGTTTCGTGATGCCCCGCAGTGCAACCGCACTAGGTGGCGGGGAGGCGCGCGCCTCCCCGCCGGAACTGTCAGCCCGTGGCGCTACCGATCACGCCTTTGACGAGCCAGTTCATCGCATAGAGGTCCTTGACCGACATGCTCTGCCCTTTCTTGAGACGCAGCTTGCCCTTCTGGTCGTACAGGGGGCCGCGGAACTCGTAGAACTTTCCGCTGAGCAGGGCCGCCTTCTTCCTGGCGATCGCCGTCTTCGTCTTTGCCTTGACCTTCGAGCCGTACGAGGCGAGGCCGAGGAAGCCGTCCTTGAAGTTGCCGTAGTAGAAGCCGGTCTTCCAGGTGCCGTTCATCGCGGCCTTGGTGCG
>CATPAS010000124.1 GCA_955652075.1 uncultured Gaiellaceae bacterium
AAGCTGGGCCTGAAACCCGCCGGCCAAGGGCACGTTCACGACACCGTCCGGCGTGCCGACGACGACCGTGTAGACGGGGATGTGCTGCGACCTCGCCTGTGCGGCTGCAGCATCGGGTGTCGTGCGACCGCTCTTCTGGGCCCCGTCGGAGATGACGAGCATCGCGGTCGGCGGGATCCGCCCGTCACTGGTCCGCTCGGCACGCGCAAGGCGGGTCCCGAGCGCCACCGCATCGCCGAGCGCCGTTCCCTGTCCCGATCTGAGCGACTTCAGCGCGCTGCGCACCAGCCCTCGATCCTCTGTCGGGGGAACGGCGACGTACGCACGGCCGGAGAATCCGATCACGCCGACACGAAACTTCTTGGGCATCGCGTCGACGAAAGCCTGTGCAGCACGCTGCGCGGCGATCAACCTCGATGGACGGACGTCCTGGGAGCTCATCGAGAGCGACGAGTCGATCGCGATCAGCACCGTCGCCTCCTCGCGCTGGACGCTCACGCTCGCGTGCGGCCGCGCGACGCCCACGATCATCGCCGCCAGCGCGACGAGGAAGAGGGCGAGCGGCAGATGCCGGCGCCAGCCGGGAGACGCGTCGACGAGGTTGGGCAGCAGACCCGGTGCGGTGAAACGGGTCGCGTAGCTCTGCCGACGCCGCTCGCGCAGGACGTACACCCCGACCAGTGCCGGTACGAGCGCGAGCCCGATCAGCGCCAGCGGAGACTGAAAGCTCATCGGCGAGGGCCCCGGCGCAAGAAGACCGCGAACGTACGGAGCCAGTCGCCGGCGGTCGTCAGGACGACATGACGCGCGCCTGCGGCTGCGAGCGCGCCGGCTAGCTCGGCGCGCTCCGCTGCAGCCGCCGCCGCAAAGCGGGTGCGCAGCCGCTCGCTGCGCGTGTCGGCGCGGAGCTGTCTCCCGGTCTCAGGGTCGACGAGCCACAGAACGCCCGCGTCCGGGAGCTCCTGCTCACGCGGGTCGCGGATCTCGACCGCGATCACGTCGTGCCTCCCGGCCAACTCGAGCAGCGGGCGGCGCCAGTCGGGCGGCCCTCGAAAGTCGCTGACCACGATCACCGCCGAACGTTGCCGGGCAAGCGCCGCGGTGCGATGGAGCGCCTCACCGAGCGACGTGGCGCCTGCGTTCTCCGCCTCCGAGGAGTCCCGCAAAGCCGAGAGGAGCCCCAGCAGTCCAAGCCGTCCCTGTCGGGGAGGGAACGCGCGCGGCCTTCCGTCGCCGAACGTCACGAGCCCCAGCCGGTTGCCCCGTCTCGTCGCCACGTGGCCGACCGCAATCGCAACGCCCTCCGCGACGTCGGCCTTCCGCCGGTCAGCGGTTCCGAAGGTCATCGACGCCGACGTGTCCAGCACGAGCCACGTGACGAGCACCCGCTCCGCCAGGTGCACGCGAACGTGCGGCACATTGGTGCGCGCAGTGACGTTCCAGTCGATCCGGCGTACGTCGTCGTCCCCTGGAACGTAAGGACGCACCTGCGCGAGCTCGGTTCCGTCGCCGAGGACCGCCGAGCGATAGTCGCCCGCGAGCAGGCCCTGCATCTTGCGCCCGATGCTGACGTCGAGCGCACGCAGCAGCGCGTCCGGCAGCGGCCCCGGTCCCGGCCGCGCGGGTGTCGGCTCGGAGTGGAGCGCTTGCTTCACGCTGCGCCGAAGGAAGCGAGGTCCGTCTTGGGAACGGGAACGGCGGCCAGCACCGTCTCGAGAATCGCGTCCGCCGTCACTTCCTCCGCGAGGGCCTGGTAGGTGAGGACCAGACGATGGCGGAGGGCGTCCTTCGCAAGCGTCTGCAGGTCGTCGGCCAGGACGTAGTCCCGCCCCCGCACGAGTGCGAGTGCACGGGACGCCTGCACGAGGCTGATCGGCCCGCGCGGGCTCGCTCCGAAAGCGATGAAGTCCTTCAGCTCCGCGACACCGTGGGCGGCCGGGTCTCGAGTGACAGTCGCAACGGCGACGGCGTAGCTGACGAGGGCCGGGTCGACGTACACGTCGAGCACCGCCTGTTGCAGCGATTGCAGATCCTCGAGCGAGAGCGCCTGCCGCAGCTCCGGCGCAGCAACCAGTTGGCGCTGCACGATCGTGAGCTCCTCGTCGTGCTCCGGGTAGTCGATCAGCACCTTGAGCATGAACCGATCGATCTGCGCCTCGGGCAGCGGGTACGTCCCTTCCGACTCGATCGGATTCTGCGTCGCCATCACGAGAAACGGTTCCGGTACCGGGTAGCTCGTGTGCCCGATCGTGACCTGCCGCTCCTGCATCACCTCGAGCAGAGCCGACTGCACCTTGGCAGGCGCGCGATTGATCTCGTCCGCGAGCAGGAAGTTGCAGAAGACCGGACCGAGCTCCGTCTCGAAGACCCCTTCGCCGGGGCGGTAGATGCGGGTGCCGACGAGATCAGACGGGACGAGGTCGGGCGTGAACTGGACTCGGGCGAACGAGCCTCCGAGGACGCCGGCCGTCGTCTTGATCGTGAGCGTCTTCGCGAGCCCCGGCACTCCTTCGATCAGGAGGTGGCCCTGAGCCAGGAGGCAGACGAGCACTCGCTCGAGCATGTCGTCCTGGCCCGCGATCACCCGCCGGATCTCGAAGAGCGCCTGCTCGAGGCGATCCTTGGCCTCGGCCGGCGAGGGCACGGGCAGGTCGGTGCGCTGCTCGGTCACGTGGTCTCCCTCCTTGGCTTATACAGAGTCATATACGAGAGCAGGAGAACCTAAGTTTCTCCTGAGAAGGTACGCCTCGGTAGACAAGAGCGGCTCCGAGCGCGTAGCCTTGCTTTATGACGAAGTTCCTCATAGAACGCACGTTTCACGTCGGTGAGAAGGACATGCCCGAGGTCAGCCGGAGATCGAAGAAGATCGCGATCGACAACTATCCGGAGATCACATGGGAGCACAGTCACGTGGTTATCGATGACGCCGGGACCGTGAAGACCTACTGCGTGTACGACGCGCCGACCGCGGACATCGTCCGGGCCCACGCAGCCGAGCTCGGTCTTCACGATGTCAATGGCGTCTTCGAGATAGCGGGCGACGTCACACCGGACGACTTCCCGCTGGATTAGTGCCCCTCTGCGGGCTGGGGGCTTTTGCGCCCCAGCAGCTGTGCGTCGGCTACGTGGGCGACCATGAGCACCGCCACGGCCTGCCGCTGAAGGACTTTGCGTCGCAGTTGAGGATCCTCCTCGCCGATGAGATCCAGTGCTTGCTGGTAAAACCCGACTGCCTCCTCCTTCGCCCAGCCCCGCCCGGCTTGATCGCCTGCGACAACGAGATATTCGGCGGCCCGGCGATTCTCGCCAGCTTCACGCCAGTGCTGCGCCAGGGCCGAGCCCGCCGCCGGAATCTCGCGCGTCGTCTCCTCGAGGAAGGCCGCAACCTCCGCATGTCGCTTGCGCCTCTGTTGGCGTGGAAGCGTCGCGTAGGCGGCGTCGCGGATCAGGTCGTGCTTGAAGCTGAACTGCTGATCTCCACGCAGCCTGGAGACGGGCTCCCGCCGAATGAGGTCTCGCCCTTCGAGCGAGTCGAGCAGCTCGGCCAGGTCGAGCTGGCCTGAGGACATCCGCTCCAGCGCGCCCGTCCAGAAGACCTTTCCCACAACCGCCGCATCGAGCAAGACCGTACGCTCGCCCGGCGGAAGCGCGTCCAGCCGCGCTGACACGATGGCGCGGATCGTTGTGGGCAGCTCTGCGGCCGTCGCTTTCGCGGTCTCGGCCACCGACGCAGCAAGCTCCTCGATGAAGAGGGGATTTCCTTCACCTACGAGGCCGATCTCGCCGGATTGCCGGCCGGGTTTTTGCATCTGCAGCAACACCTGGGCCGCCAGCTCCTTCGCGTGCTCCTCGCCGAGCGGCTCGACAGGAAGAGCGGTAAACCCGGGCAGGCCACCTCCCCAGGACTGCCTGCGCTCGAGGAGGTCCGGACGAGCCAACGCGAGCAGGAGGAGCGGGACGTCGCGGACGCGCGAGGCCAGCACCTCGAGCAGGTCCAGCATGCCGGCGTCCGCCCAGTGAATGTCCTCGAAGATGAGCACCGTCGGTCGCTCGTTCGCAAGCGCCTCGACCAGGCGGCGTGCCGAGAAGAACAATGTCTGGCGGTCGCCGACGCCGCCTTCCCTCCCCACACCAATCAGCATTGCAATGTGCGAGGAGGCGTCACTCGCTTCGCCGTCGAGCAGGTCTGCAACTGCTTGGTCGAGTTTCTTGCAAGCGGTCGCCGCTTCGTCCGTGTCGAAGATTCTCGCCACCTGCTTCACCTGGGTGGCGAAGGCGCCGTACGGGATCACTTCGCCGTACGGAAGGGATCTGCCCTTGATCACGCGCGCGCCCCCGGCGTGCGCAAGCTGCCCGAACTCGGTTGCCAGCCGCGTTTTGCCTATGCCGGCCGGGCCGAAAAGTGTCACGAGTTGCGGCCGCCGCTCGGCGACGACGCGCTCCCACGTCCGCTCCAGAACGGCTAGTTCCGATACTCGCCCCAGCATCGGCACACGACCTGCGGCGCGCTCTCCTGGACCGGCGGAAGCGGCAAGGGCCCGCCACACCTGCACGGGTTCTTGTTTGCCTTTGGCGACAACGGGCTCCGCATCTTCGTAGCGAATGACGGAACGCGTCGCGCGGTACGTCTCTTCACCGACGAGGATCCCGTTGACTGGAGCCGCCTCCTGCAAGCGCGACGCGGTGTTGACGACGTCGCCCGCGACGACGCCTTCCCCCTGAGCAGCGCTCGCATCGAGCGAGACGAGAGCCTCGCCGGTATTCACCGCGATGCGGATCTTCAACTCGAGCTCGGCATTGTTCCGATTGAGCTCGTCGACTGCGGCGCACATCGCAAGGGCGGCTCTGACCGCGCGTTCCGGATCGTCCCCGTGGGCCACGGGGGCCCCAAAAACCGCCATCACGGCGTCGCCGATGAACTTCTCGACGGTACCGCCGAACGACTCGATCTCGGAGCGAACGCGAGAGAAGTACGGCGTCAGGATCGCCCGGACGTCCTCCGGGTCCAGGCGTTCCGCGCGCGCCGTGAAGCCGACGAGATCCGCGAACAGGACGGTGACGACCTTGCGCTCCTCCGCCAGGCCGTGCGACCGCTGGGGAAGCGGCTCCGCGCAAGCCAGACAGAACTTGGCGATCGGCGGGTTCTCTTGACCGCAGCTTGGACAGGTCGTCATCGACCAAAGGGTACGGCCGAAGTCGGAGGCGGTCTAGGTGGTAGGTGACCGTTCGCGTCGGCGATAGAGCACGAAGGCCGCAATGAGGGCAATCCCGGCCGTCGCTGCCGCGGCGATCGTGATCCTGTCGCGCCCGGTGGAGCCTCCTCCGGCCTTCGGCGCCGCGAGGTGGTGGCCAGCCGCTGCGGCCAGTCGCGGCACTGCGACGATCGCCGCCTGGACCTCCTTCGTGGCGTCCCGTCCGGGAGGCGGGAGGTTCTTCAGCACCGCGCTCGCCTTCGGATCGCGATTGCCGTTGACGGAGAACCCAAAGCCGTTCGGCATCACGACGAGGAGTCGATCGCGATACACGAACGACAGCTCGAGCCCGAGGAACTGCGCGTACTTCTCCGGCTTGCCGAAGAGCGAAAACGCCGTGCCGAGATCGGACGGACTGAGGATCAAGGCGACTCTGATCCGGAAGTGCTGCTTGCCCGCTTCGCGTAGCAGGCCGCCGAGCCTCTGGACCTGGTTGCGGTCGATCCTCGTCGTGAACGGGAGGAAGACGCTCTGCGTCAGCAGATAGTCGCTTGCGGGATCGCCGTTCGCCCGCACCGCGTCGGGCGCACAGAGACAAATGAGTGCAGCGACGAGAACCGCCAGCCGCTTCTTGTTCACCACCTCCGTCACAGGTCCGGCCCGACCCGCGCGATCGCGCCACTCACCGCAGCAAGCGCCTTCGCGGGGGGCGGCTGGACAGAACGGCAGCTACGACAATCGCGGCGGACACGAGCAGGATCTCTGCGGATACGAGTCTGCGTAGCAGCGCCGCCGCTCCGAACGCAAGCTCGGGACCTGTCATCGCACGATTAGCGTAAAGGGAGCGGTCAGGACCCGGCCGTCCACCTTGCATTGCAGGAAGAGCCGCCACGTGCCCGGAACGGGAACGAGGACGCCCACGCGGAGCTGCCCAGGACGCGTCGCAGTGCCCGTGACGCGGGTCGGTCCCAGAATGCTCGTGCACCCGGTCATGCCCGCGGAGCAGACGTGCGTATGAAAGTAGTCGAGGGATCCCGACCGGAAGAAGATTGCGTGTGCCAGCGCGCCGAACCACGGCGTGAACGTCGCGGGAGCGCCGTCGGGACGTGTGACGTTGAGCCGGAGAAACGCAGGACGGATCGCGTGCAACGCCGGCGGCTGGTTGAGGACGAAGCGGTATCCGGCGACGGTGACCGTCGGCCGGAACGGCGGCAGCGGCCTCGCCACCGCCTTGCCGGCCGCGGTGATCCACCGAAAGAGCTGAAAGTTTCGCAGGGGGCCACTCAACCTGGGATAGACGTCGATGACGACGCGATAGCGGCCGGGCGTCGGGAGTGTGACCTCTTCGGTGATGCGTCCGTCGGCCCCGATCGGCGGATGCTTGTGGACGATCGCGCCGAGATCGCTGCGCACGATGATGAGATGGACGCCCGTATGCGGGCCCGGCCCCGTGCGATAGCTCGTCAACGGCGCCCCCGATGGTTGCTCGATCGTGAACGACAGCTGCTCGGGTTTGCCTGCCCTGAGCGTCCGTGGCGTGAACTGCGCCAGACGGAAGGTCCGGGCGGCGCCAACGGTGATTTGTTGCGTGCCCGCCGAAGCGCCGCAACCCGCGAGCAGCAAGACCAGCACCACGAGCGCGAACGGCGCACCCGCACGCTTCATCGGCCGCTCAAGACGAAGTCGAATCGCGCCAGCAAGCGATGCTTCGCGATTCGAAGTCGCACGATGAGGCTTCGTTCGATGAACGGATCATGCGCGTTCAGGGCGACGCCGGGGAAATAGAGCATTGTCGTGACCGCGCGCTCCCCCCGCGCGCGCACCGTTACATGGAGATGGCGCGTGCGGTTTGCATACGGCCCGGGGAGAATCGTCTGAAGCCAGTAACGGCCTCGAGCGTCTGTGAACTGGTGGCTGCGCAGCCGGAAGCCATGGTCGTCGTACACCCCATTCTCGTCCGCTTGCCAGAAATCGACCCGCGCACCACGGACCGCCCGGCACCCGCTTGTCAACACGTACCCGCTCAGCGTGATGCGCGTTCCATGGATGCCGGGCCCGAGGACCGAATGACGTACAGGCGACGCCTTGAAATGCGTCCCGCCGATCTGCCCGGGCGTGAGGCCGAATCCGTTGCAGGCGGCGGCTGCAGGTGACGTAGCGGCCGCGGCGCAGAGCGCTACTGCTAGCCCTCCGACGACGACGCTCGGACGCGGGTCACGCACGAGGCTCATTGAAGCAATCGCTTCAAGATCCTTGCCTGATTGAATGAAACCGTGGCGAGCGGATCCCCGCCCGGGCTGCCGATTCGACGCAATACGGTGATCCTCTCCGCCACGATGGCGGTCAACTCCGCTGTGCTCCAGTTGACCGCCGCGGTGTCGTCGCTGACGTTGGTGCTCGTCACCGGAGTGAGAGGCCTTCTCGGCCTGGGACCGGCGATCTTCCTCACGTCCTCGGGATTGACGGCAGTGCCGGCCGGCCGCCTGATGGACCGCGTCGGCCGCACGCCGGTGATG
>CATPAS010000125.1 GCA_955652075.1 uncultured Gaiellaceae bacterium
ACTCCGGAGTGACCGCGATCGTGCGCACCTGCTCGAGCGGCTTGCGCGAGACGAGCTGGATCGAGTCCACCGCGCCCTCCGAGCTCACGCACAGGCGCGGCAGCAGCCGTAATCGATCTGCGTTCCGCGCGTACTCGATGGACGAGATCGGCGCAATATCGAGCTCTCCGGCGAGCACGCGGCGGTTGAGCTCGGTCGGCACGCCCTGGATCTCCTCGACCTCGGCATCGAGCCGGTAGAAGACCGGCGCCATGTTCACGTAGGAGATCCGACCGAGCTTCACCACCGCTGCACCTCGTTGTAGAGCGTGTCGCGCTGCACGGGAATGCGCCCCGCGTCGCGGACGAAGCGCACAAGCTCGGGGACCTTCTGCTCCGTCTCCGTTCGCGCGCCCGCGGCATGGAAGATCTGCTCCCGCACGACCGTACCCTGCACGTCGTTCGCGCCGAAGTGCAATGCGACCTGCGCAAGCGGCAGGCCCATCATGATCCAGTACGCCTTGATGTTCGCAACGTTGTCGAGCAGCAGCCGCGATACCGCGATCATCTTCAAGTCGTCCGAGCCGGTCGTGTGCTTCCAGCCGCGCCGCTCGAAGACCGTGTTCTCCGGATGGAACGCGAGCGGGATGAACGCGAGAAAGCCGCCTGTCTTGTCCTGCTGCTCACGCAGCCGCAAGAGGTGGTCAACGCGCTCCTCGTACGTCTCGACGTGCCCGTAGAGCATCGTGCAGTGCGTCGGGATTCCGAGCCGATGTGCGGCGTCATGCGTGCGGAACCAGAAGTCCGGATGCTCTTTCCCCGGCGCGACGAGACGCCGAACGCGGTCGGCGAACACCTCCGCGCCGCCGCCCGGCAAGGACCCGAGCCCCACGGCCTGCAACCGGCGCAAAACCTCCTCGTGGGTGAGCCCCGAGAGCATCGTCATGTGGTGGATCTCGCTCGCCGTGAAGAGCTTCAGGTGCACGTCGGGAAGCGCCTCGTGCAGCGAACGGACGATATCCACGTAGTAGTCGAAGTCGACGTGCGGGCTCTCGCCCCCCACCATGTGGATCTCGGTGAACCCGCTGAGCTCGTGCTGGCGCACCGCGTCCTCGACGAGCTCGCCGCCGCTGTACGTATAGGCGTCGTCTTGCTTTTGCGTCACGACAAAGGCGCAGAACTTGCACTTCACGCGGCAGACATTGGTCTGGTTCAAATAAAGATTCTGGACGAAGTAGACGCGATCGTCGCCGCCACGCACGCGCCGCGCGAGATCGGCGAGCTCGCCCAAGGCGAGAATGTCGTCGCTCTCCATCAACGTCACGCCGTCCTCGAAGTCGAGGCGCTCGCCGGCGTCCACCTTGTCCCTGATGGGCGCGAGCAGGTCGGTGCGTTCCAGGAGGGCCACTACTAATGCTCCCGATCGACGACGGCGTAGGTCAGGGACTCGAGCTCTTCGCGATGGAGCTCGCCGTTCAGACAGGCCCGCGCGGCACGGGCGTACGCCAGGGCGACCTCACGGCTCTCCTCGATCGCGCCCGTCGAGGCGACGCGCAGCAGCGCACCTTCGAGCTGGGATCCACCCGCGAGCGCGCCACGCACGGCTTCGTCCCGATGCGCAGCGAGCAGCAACGGCAACGTCGGCGTCCCTTCGCGCAGATCGGTGCCGGCGATCTTCCCGGTCTCGATCGTGACGCCCGAGCAGTCGAGGATGTCGTCTGTGATCTGGAATGCGACGCCGAGCGCGAGCCCGAAGGATCCCGAGCCGCCGGCCAGCCGACAGGCCGCCTCGAACAGCTTGCCCGTCTTCAGCGTGCAGCGCTCGAGATACGCATCGATGGTCGTGTCGGGATCGAAGCGCTGCGAACGCTGCAGTGCCTCGCCCCGCGCGAGGCAGAGCGTGGCGTTGGCGAGCACGGCCACCGCGCGCGCGTCTCCCGTGGCAGCGATCTCGGCGAAAGCGCGGGCGAAGAGATAGTCGCCTGCCGCGCGCGCAGCCTCGGGCCCGTGCGCCGACCACGCCGAAGCGTGGCCGCGGCGTAGATGCGCGCCGTCGATCAGGTCGTCGTGCATCAAGGTCGCCAGGTGGACGAGCTCGACTGCGACGCCCGCGACGACGGGCGGCGGCGCCCCGGGCGGTGTGGACAGGTACACCAGCAGAGGTCGCAGCCGCTTGCCGCCGGCGGCGAGCGCCTCCGCACCCACCTCGGCGACGACGCCTCGATACGCCCCGACCGCGAGCTCCAGCCGCTCCTCCAGGTCGCCGAGGTACCCCTCGAGGCCTGGGGCTTCGCGAATCTCGGCGAGCGGGCTCATACGGCGTCCGCGGTATGGAGCGCGACGATGCCTCCCGCGAAGAGCCGGACGCGCACGTCGCGGAAGCCTGCCGCCTGGATCATCTCTCCGAGCTCCTCCGGACCAGGGAAGCGGCGCACGCTGGCGGGCAGGTACGTGTACGCGGATCCACCTGGAAGCAGCTTGCCTAGCAGCGGCACGACTCCGTCGAACCACAAGCGGTAGAAGGGCGCGAGCGGCCCGCGAGGACGCGTGATCTCGAGGATTCCGAGCCGGCCGCCGGGCCGGAGAACACGACGCAGCTCCGAGAGCGCCCGCTGCAGGTCGTCGACGTTCCGCACGCCGAAGCCGACGGTCGCCGCGTCGAAGCTCGCAGCGTCGAAGGGAAGCTCCAGCAGATCCCCGCGGATCCACTCGAGCTCGGGCGCCTTGCGCCGCGCGCGCTCGAGCATCGGCTCGGAGAAGTCGATGCCGGTCACGCGGCCACCGGCCCGTGCCGCGGCGACCGCGAGGTCGCCGGTGCCACAACAAGCATCGAGCACTGCGTTGCCGGGCCGGACTACTGCCTCGGCCGTCAACCGGCGCCAGCGCCGATCGAGCCCCGCCGTCATCGTCCGGTTCATCGCGTCGTAGACGGGCGCGATGCGGTCGAACATGCGGCGGACTGCGTCCGGCGCCAGCCGGCCGGATTCATAGTTGACGCTCATAGGCCGACCTGTGGCCTATGAGCAGGTGAGGGGGCTTCGGGGGGAACCGGGAGGTTCCCCCGGCTGCTCTCATCGGTCGCCGCGGCGATCTCAGCGGCGCGGAGGCCGAGGCGGACCTCAAAGAAGGGGGCCCGAAGGCGAGCGACGCTCACTCGCCCCACCGCTTCGAGACCTCGACGTCGAGACCAAGTTGGTCCAGAGCACGGCCGACGATGAAGTTCACGAGGTCGTCAACCGTCTCGGAGCCGTGGTAGAAGCCCGGCGCGAGGAACAGCACGGTCGCGCCGGCCTCCTTGATCGCGAGCATGTTCCTCAGATGGATAAGGGACAGCGGCGTCTCGCGCGGCATGACCACGAGTTTCCGTTCCTCCTTCAGAGCAACCGATGCAGCCCGGTGGATGAGGTTCGACATCGCTCCCGAGGCAATCGTCCCAAGCGTTCCCATCGAGCACGGACAGATGA
>CATPAS010000126.1 GCA_955652075.1 uncultured Gaiellaceae bacterium
CAATCGCCTGGAGCGCTGCGAGCTGTGCGGCTGGAACCGCAGTCTGACCGGGCTCCCAGATCGCAGTGATCCGGATCGTGTCGAAACCGGCCGCCTTGGCGAGCTGCATCTTCGCCATCGCCACCGCAGGATCGGCGTTGCGGCCCTCGTCCTCGGCTGCGCCCATGTACATCCGGTCGCTTCCGAGGGCGTGGGCAGGCACCGCCAAGGCCGCGAAAGCGCAGATCAGTGCGATGAGGGATCGAGGCTTAAACAAGAGAAAAGAACAGGCTCGGTGCGACGCCGCCGGCCCGCGGCCAGTGTAGGAACGGGGCCGGGGGGCGTCAACCCCGAACCGACGCTTGGCGAAGATCCCTCGCCTGGGGGAGGCATCTCCGAGGCTTGAGCCGATATTGACAACAGTAAGGATTGTGTTGCCAAGGCTCTCGCCGCAGGGGGCCTCCGGGAAGCTCGCCACCTTCCGCACCAATCCTTGTACACGGCGGCCCGGTCACTCCACCCGGGCCGCTTTTCATTTCTGCGGCGCCCACGGCTTGGTCATTTGTGACGGGGCTAGGCTGGACGCGTGGCGTCCCGGTTCGAGAACCAGCTGAAAGCGCTCCCCGCGAAGCCGGGGGTCTACCTCTTTCGCGACAAGGCCGGGGACGTGCTCTACGTGGGCAAGGCCAAGTCCTTGCGGTCTCGTGTCCGTTCGTACTTTCAGCAGAGCCAGGACACCCGCACGGCGATCCAGCAGCTGCCGGACCGAGTCGAGGACCTCGAAGTCATCGTCACCCAGAACGAGGTCGAGGCGCTGCACCTCGAACAGAACCTCGTCAAGCGGCACCGGCCGCCCTTCAACGTCCGGCTTCGCGACGACAAGTCGTTCCCTTACATCGCCGTCACCATCGAGGACGAATACCCGCGAGTAATGTTCACGCGCGAGCGCCATCGCCGCGGGGTCGTCTACTTCGGGCCGTACGCGAACGCGAAGAAGGTGCGGGAAACGCTGGACGTGCTGAACCGGGTCTTTCCGTACAGGCCTTGCGAGGGCCCGAAGCCGGGGCGCCACTCCGGCATTCCCTGTCTCGACTACCACATCGACCGCTGCCTGGCGCCCTGCGTCGGCTACGTGACGAAGGAGGACTACCGCGCGATCATCGACCAGGTGATCGAGTTCCTGTCCGGGAACACCGAGCCGATCCAGCGTGAGCTGGAGCGGAAGATGCAGAATGCTGCGGCCGAGGAACGGTTCGAGGAAGCGGCGCGCTATCGCAACAGGCTCCGGAGCGTCCAGCACCTCGCCGAACGGCAGGCTGCGGATCGCCGCTCCGTCGGAACGATCGACGTGATCGGGCTCGCGATCGAGGGTGACCGGGCCGTGGTGCAGGTCTTCCCGCTGCGCGACGGGAAGATGATCGACCGCTACTCGTTCCATCTCGAGAACGTCGGCGGGCAGGACCTCGGAACGGTGCTCGAGTCCTTCTTCCTCGAGTATTACGGCTCCGCGCCGAGCGTTCCGCCACAGATCGTCGTTCCCCGGAATTCAGGGGATACCTCGGCGCTCGCCGAGTTCCTCTCGGAGCGGCGCGGGGCGCGCGTCGAGGTGCGCGCAGCCGAGCGCGGGGAGAAGCGGCGGCTGCAGGAGCTCGCGAGCGAGAACGCGCGCCATGCGCTCGCGTCGGACGTCCACCAGACCGAGTTGAAGCGGCTGAGGCGGGTAGAGGCGCTGGAGGAACTGCGAGAGGTGCTCAACCTCGAGGCCTTGCCGATCCGGATCGAATGCTTCGACATCTCGACCGTGATGGGACAGGACAACGTCGGCTCGATGGTCGTCTTCCAGGATGGGGTCGCCAAAAAGGCGCACTACCGGAAGTTCGCCATCAAAGGCCAGGTCGGGATGGACGACTTCGCGGCGATCGCCGAGGTCGTCTCGAGGAGATTCTCGCGGCTCGCCGACGTGACCTCCGAGGAGTACGACGAGTCATTCGCCGCCACGCCGAACCTCGTCGTCATCGACGGCGGAAAAGGGCAGCTGTCGGCGGCCCTCGCGGCCATGCAGGCATTCGATCTCCCGCGCGTCGCGGTCGTCGCGCTGGCCAAGCGGGTCGAGGAGGTCTTCGTTCCCGGCAGGCCCGACCCGATCTTGCTCGCCCCGCACTCCCCGGGTCTCCAACTGCTGCAGCGGCTCCGCGACGAGGCGCACCGCTTCGCGGTCGGTTTTCACCGCCAGCGGCGTGACTCGCGCTCCTTCGCCTCGATCTTCGACGAGCTGGAGGGCGTCGGCCCAGCCCGCAGGCGCGCTCTGCTCCAGCACTTCGGCTCGGCGGAGCGCTTCCTCGCGGCCACCCAGGAGGAGCTCGAGGGCGTCCCTGGGGTGCCGGCGAAAACGGCTCGCGCGATCTACGCGCAACTGCACAAAGCCGGCCGCGCGTAGTCCCCGAGTCCCTCGATGGGGGGCACTCTCGCAAGCGATCCCCCTGGACACGTGGGAAGCCGATACCTGGAGGGCCGCAACATGGAAGGCCGCATCCTCACCCCCCTTCGCGCGCCGCAGCGCGCGACTTCGGGCCTAGGCACCCGCCTACGCCAGCTTCGCGTTGCCGCGGGGCTGACGCAGTCCGAGCTTGCGGGCGATCGCTTCTCGAAGGAGTACATGAGCCAGATCGAGCGCGGAAAGACGCGCCCGACGAAAGAGACCCTTTCCTGGATCGGCGACCGGCTGGGAGTCGACGTTTCCTATCTCGAGACCGGACAGTCGTGGGATGAGTACGCCGAGGTCGAGGCCGCGATCACGCGCGCCGAGGCTGCCGTCGAGGGCCACCAGTACGACGAAGCGCTCGAGGCCCTGGCCGGGCTGCAGTTCTCTCCCGAGGCACGCGAGCTCGAGTTCCGTGCGCTGCTCGCAGAGGCCTGGGCACGAATGCAAGGCGCTGAGCTTCGCCCGGCGCTCGAACTGCTGGTACGCGCGCGTGAGCTCTCCGAGCAGGCGGGCTTTTCGGACGTCGAGCGTGCCGAAGTTCTCTATCGGATGGGAATCTGCCGCTACAAGCTCACGTCGATCAATACCGCGCAAACGCTGCGCAGCGAGGCGCTCGACCTCGCCGACCGCTCGGGCGATCCCTGCGACCGGCTGCGGTCTCACATTCTGGAGTGGCGCTCCCGCTGCTCGCGACGCCAGCGCGATTTCGAGGCGGCTCGCGAGGACATCGAGCGTGCGCTCGAGCTGGCGGAGCGACTCGACGACACGCTCACCGTCGCGCACATCACGTTCCAGGCGTCGCTCGTCGCAGAGCGCGACGGTCAGTGGCTCCGCGCGCGTACGCTCGCTGAGCGGGCGAAAGAGCTCTACGAGGCGCATGGGGATCGACAGAACCTCGGCCGCATGCTCAACAACCTCGGCGGCCTGAACTACCTCCTCGGC
>CATPAS010000127.1 GCA_955652075.1 uncultured Gaiellaceae bacterium
CCGCGTGCTGGAGGCGGCGGCCGTTCTGGGGCTCGAGTTTCGGGTCGAGAGCGTCGCCGTGATGTCCGGATCGTCCGTGCCCGCCGCGCTCGAGGACCTCGATCAGCTTCTGGCAGCGGGGCTGGTCGAACACGTGGAAGCATCCACATGGCGGTTCCGCCACGCACTCCTCCGCGATGCCGTTGATGCGCGCCTCAGCACCTCTCGGCAGGTCGCACTGCATCGAGCCGCGGCTGAGGCGATCGAAACCGAGGGAGGTGACGTCGCTACCAGAAGCTTTGAGGTGGCACGCCACTGGTCGGCAGCCGCCGTCGGCGGTAACAGACTCCGAGCGGCGGCGGCAGTCGAGGTCGCTGCGCGCGAGGCCATGCGCCAATTAGCGTTCGAGACAGCCGGCCGGCTGTACCGCCAAGCGCTTGCCGCCGGCGCCGGCGCGCTCGATGACGAGGCCCGCGTCAGGCTCTGGTTGGGCGCAGCCGAGGCGGCTGCGCGCGCCGCGGACCACGGCGCCAGGTTCGAGGCGTGCGAGGAAGCCGGTCACCTCGCGCGCCGCCTCGCGCGTCCGGACCTAATCGCCGCCGCTGCGCTCGGGATGTCAGCCCTCGGACCGGACGCGTGGATGAAAGTGGCCAGACGTGCATGCGAGGAGGCGCTCGAGGCGCTCGACCCGGGCGACTTGTCGCTGAGGGCACGGCTCATTGCTCACCATGCGGAGACGTACCTTTTCACGCCTGAACTGTCTGACTTCGAGCCCGCCACGCGGACAGCGCTCGAATTCGCCGAGCGCAGTGGTGACGCCGATGCCCTGGCTGCCGCTCTACGCGTCCGGCAGTTCGTGCTCGCAGGGCCCGCACACCTCGACGATCGGGCCGAGCTGGCCCTGGTGATGCTCCGCGAGGGCCAGCGAATGGCGGTGCCACGGCTCGAGCTGCAGGCCCACGCCGCACGCATCGATGTGGAGTTCGAGCGAGGCAACCTTGCCAGCGTCACCGCCGAGATCGACGCGATCGGCGCAGCCGCCAGCGCAATGCGCGACCGCTTCCTGCGCTTCCAGGAGCTCACCGCGCGTGCCGTGCTCGCCATTGCCCGAGGCCGCTTCGATGACTGCCGCGCGCTGATGTCGAGCGCCTTCGCCGTATTCGGCGCAGGCGGCGATATGAATCCGTATCTGCTCCGGGCGGCTGTCCTTTCCAACCTGAGCCACCACGCAGGCGTCAACGCCGCGACGCTCACCGCGATCGAGGAAGCCCGTCCCGGTGTATCGGGAGCGGACGCCGGGCTCATCGCGGCGGTGTCGGGCGCGCGGGTCCTCGCGCATGCTGGGCGGCTCGACGAGGCCGAGGCGCTCTATGAAAAGTTCGGGCCAGTGGAGTCGTGGCGGCCGCCACCGCAAGTGGAACTCTTGGTGCCTGCGCTCGGCATCGCGGTCGCGGGATACCTCGACCGGGCATCGGACCAAGCACTACTCCGCGAGCGGCTCCTACCCTTTCGCGAGCATCACGTCGTTTGCGGTACTGGCACTTTTGCCTATTTCGGTCCGGTTCAGCTGTGGACCGGCGCCGCCGCCCTGGCCGCCGGTCTGATCGAAGAAGGAATCGCCGATCTCGAAGCAGCGGTCATGCGGTCGCGCGCGGCCGGCACACCGGGCTTCGAGGCGGAGGCGAAGATCGAGCTTGCGGGCGGGCTGCTGCAGCGTGCCCGGCCGGGCGACATTCCGCGCGCACGCGACCTCTTGGCGGCCGCTGCATCTAAGGCAGCGCGGCTGAATGCCGTCGCACTGAAGGAACGAGCCGCCACCGCAGCCGCGCGACTGGTGCGCGATGAGAGCCGGCTCACGCGCCGCGAGGAGGAGATCTCCGGAATGGTCGCCGAGGGGCTCTCCAACCGCGCGATCGCCGCGCGACTCTTCCTCTCCGAGCGGACCGTGCAGAACCACGTCCAGCACGTCCTCGACAAGCTCGACCTGGCCAACCGTGCGCAGATTGCCGCCTGGGTGGTGCGGAAAAATGAGTAGCGAACCGAGTAATCCGGCCGATTCCAAGGCGGGCTGACCAGGCCTACGTTCATTCCGGGCGGCGGAGGGCGCCGCTGGAATATTGAAACGGAGGCTGATCCGATGGCTGTCACAGCAACCGCTGCTCCGCCGTACGTCACGATCTGGCAGACGACGACTGCGATCGTCGCGTCACGAGCCCTGCAGGTCGTCGCCGAGCTCGGCGTCGCCGACCAAATCGGCGAGCGCCCCGTGCCGGTGCAGACGCTGGCCGAGGCTTGTGGAGCTGACGCCGGCGCGCTGGAACGGGTTCTCCGGCTGCTCGCATCGATCGGCATCTTCGTCCGGCACGAAGGTGGCTATGCGCACAGCGACGCCTCCCGAGTCCTCCGCACTGACGCGCCCGGCTCCATGCGCGGGTTCGCCCGCTTGATGAACCTGCAGTTCGTCAATCAGGCGTTCACGCGCCTCGATCACTCGGTCCAGACCGGAGAGCCAGCGGCAAACATCGTCGATCCGCGTGGCATCTGGGGCTACTTAAGGGATCACCCGGACGAGGCGCGAATCTTCGGAGAGGCGATGCTTGCGAAAGCGGCGGCGGACATCCCCGCCGTGCTGGAGGCGTATGACTTCCGCCGGTTCGGGACAATCGCCGACATCGGCGGCGGCCTCGGCCACCTGCTCCGCGCAATCCTGGAGCGGGCTCCGGAATCGAACGGAATCTTGTTCGACCTTCCCGAGGTGATCGGTTCCCTCCCGCGGGCTACCGACCGGGTCACCCGGGTCGCCGGCGACTTCTTCCGCGACGCCCTACCGAGTGCCGATGCATACATCTTGATGGAGGTCCTTCACGACTGGTCCGACCAGGACTGCGTGCGCATCCTCTCCGCCATCCGCCGCTCCGCCACCCCCGGTGCCACGGTCACAGTGATCGAAGGCATCGTTGCCGACGCCGGCGACGACCCGCGGGTCAACACGCTGGATGTGCTGATGCTGGCAATCCCCGGGGGCCGCGAGCGCAGCGCGGCCGAGCTGGAGACGTTGTTCGTCGCCAGCGGCTTCAAGCTCAACGCGGTCGTGCAGACGGCGGGAGCGATGAAAGTCGTCGAGGGAGTGGCGGTCTGATGGCGAAGCTAGCAGGTGCGCACATGGAAGTGAATCCACAGAAGCGTGGCGCCGCAGGTCACCAGACGCCTCGTCTGGCCATCATCTTGATCGCCTTACTGGCACTCATCCAGGTGCCTCGAATCGCGGCCTTTCAGCTCGCCCAAGATGTTTTCGCGGGCCATGAATCGGCCGCGTGGCTCTACCCCGCG
>CATPAS010000128.1 GCA_955652075.1 uncultured Gaiellaceae bacterium
CGCTTGGGGCGTGGCTGGGTAGACGGACGAGCGCCAAGTTCCTGTGCTGCGAGAAGCGCGGTCCCTGCGGCGATCGCCACCGTGATGAAACGACGCGCCCGCATCACGCCCACCGTCTCGGAGTCTAGGCCGACGGCTCTCGAAACCAAAACCGGCCTGGGAGTCTCAGACAACTCTCAGGACTCTCGAAGGTCGCTCTGATCCCCAGCTGTTTTGCTGGATCACGACCAAGCCGAATCAATCAAGGAGCGATGACTGATGATCTCGAGCACCCTGCTCAACCTGATCGTGTCGATTGCCGCAGTCGGAAGGCCTGCGCAGTTAGTCCTGGGAGGCGCGGCTGAGTGCCTGCTGGAGGGTTGTCGCCGAGAGTTGGCCCCGGGTGACGTCCTGGATGCGACCGCTGCGATCGAGGTAGAACGTTTCAGGGAGTCCGATCAGGCCGAATCGGGTGGTGATCGAGCTGTTCGAGTGCACCGCGACGTATGGCACGTGGTGCACGCTCAGGAAGTGCCGCGCGTCGCCCGCCAGATCGTTGACGTCCACCCCGACGAACACGACCCGACCGCTGCGAGCCTCGGCCGCCGAGGCGAGGAGAGCCGCCTCCCGCTGGCACGGCGTGCACCAGGACGCCCAGAAGTTGAGGACGACCGGATAACCGCGGAGATCGCTGAGCTGCAGCGTTCCGCGTCGGGCCGACGCCTGAAGCCGGTGTGGCCAGGTTCCTACCTGTGGCCAGATCACCGACAGTCGAACGTTCGGCGCAGGCGGGGAGCGGTGTGACGTGATCGCTCGTGTCAACCGCGCGGCTGCACGGGCACCCGAAAGTCCATGCACGATTCGGTAACTGAGCAGCGCGAACAGGGCCAGGACGAGGAGCGTCGCCGAGAGCCGCATCGCCGACTGCAGCCTCGACACGGTCAACGAGCTCCCGTTCCGAGTGCCGAGCGACGAGGGGCGACACGTCGCCGCAGTCCCGAGTCGTCAACCCCGAGCCAGACGTACAGCCAGTAGAAGACGACGATCCCGTACGGGATCGAGCCCGGGCCTAGCATGACTCCGGCGGCCAGCTGCTGGTCTCCAAGCGCGGAGAGCCCACCTTTGTGGCCCGCGCTCTGGGCCGGATAGAGCGGCGTCGTCGCAATCGTGAGGACGATCGCGAGCAGCCAGCTCGCCGCCGACCCCGCTGCCGTGTAGATCACCCGGCCGAAGGCGCTGAGGCGCGGATGAAACGGCGGGGAATCCAGGACCTGGCTCCAGAAGAGGAGCCCGAGCAGCACGAAGGAGACGTGCTCGGCGTAGTGGATGCCGTTGTTTCGGAGTGTGAGGTCGTAGAGAGCCGGTACATGCCAGACAGCGAGGTTGACGTCGAAGAGAAGCCAGGCCGCGACCGGGGTTGCGACTACGCAGGCGAGGTGGCGCAACCAGCCGAATGACGGGCTCTTGACGAGCGCCCTGGCGAGTCGACGGCGAAGCCGGAGCGGCAGCGGGCGCCAGAATGGCATCCACGGCGCGCCCAGCACCAGCAAGGGCGCGGCGACCATCATCAACAGGACGTGTTGGAGCATGTGTGCCCAGAACCAGTCGTCGGCGAGGCGCTCGACGGGTGAGTCCAAGGCGACGAGAACGGCCACGAGCCCGGCCGCGAAGCACAGCCCGCGCCACGGCACGACGCGTCGCCGAGATCCCGTCGGCACCGCTCGCAGGCTCGGTCGCCGCGAGCCCCGCCAGTACCAGATCGCAGAGACGACGACTGTTCCCAGCACCCACGGTGCGCGGAGAAGATCCATGCGCTACGTCCCGGCTGCGAGACGCTGGACGTCGTGCGTGACCGAGTCGGCTGAGAACGGGAACAGGTAGCCGGCGCGCAGGCCGCCGCTCGGATCGATGACGTAGAGCGCCGCGCTATGGAGGATGTCGCCCGGCGTCCGCTTGACGGCGATGTTGTAGGCGCGCCATACGGGCGCGAGCGCAGCTCTGTCGCCGAGCAGCCAGCGCCAGCTGCCCGACCAGCCGGCGCGCGCGGCGAACGTGCGTGCACTTCCGGGTGTGTCGGCCCAGGGGTCAACACTGACGACGAGCGCGACCGCACCGGTCCTCTTCATGCGTCGGAAAACGTCGCTGAGCACGTGACCTTCGATTGGGCATTCGCGCACGCACTTCGAGTCGAGGAACGTCAGCAAGACGACACGGCCGCGTAGTGACCTGAGCGAAATCGTCGCTCCACTCTGGTCGCGCAGGGCCAGCCCGGGCGCCTGCTTCGCTCCGGCTGCCCAGGTGATCTGGGCTCGCAACGGACTCGGCTGAGTCGCGGACCCCTGGGAACGGTGAACCAGCGCGGCGGCTACGCCGACGGCGATGCCGATCGTCGCCGCGAAAACGACCAGGCGAAGTTGCAACGGAAGGCGCCGCGGCATGGCCCTCAGCTATCGCCCCTGCCACGGAGCCTTCGCCGCTGTGAGAGCGCCCAGAGCGCAATCACGACGACGAGCAGCGACAGCGGGACAACGAGGGTCAGGACTGCTCCGGACGAGACGTCACTCATCGGGTCTCCTTCGTCGAAAGGCCATCACAGTGCGACATCGAGCGCCATCGCAGTGAAGACGAGGGCGAGGTAGAGGAGCGAATAGTGGAAGAGGAAGGCCGCGCGCCTGGGCGTCGTGTCGCGACGCAGCCGAACCGCGAGCCACAGGAACACGGCGCCGAGGCCGAGCGCCGCTACGAGATAGCCGGTGCCAAGGGTCCCGCCCAGGAACGGGACGGCGGTGGCTCCAACGAGAACGATCGAGTACAGGACGATCTGGCCTGTGGTCGCGCGGACGCCACGAACGACGGGCAGCATCGGGATCCGAGCGGCCGCGTAGTGCTCGCGGAGCAGCAAGGCCAGGGCCCAGAAATGAGGAGGAGTCCACAAGAACACGATCAGAAACAGCCCTAGCGCCGGCAGGGTGAGGTTCCCCGTCGCCGCTGCCCAGCCGACCAGGGGAGGCATCGCCCCCGCAGCCCCGCCGATGACGATGTTCTGCGGCGTCGACCGCTTCAGCCACCGCGTGTACACGAGCACGTAGAACAGGTTGCCGGCCAATGCCAGCGTTGCGGTGAGGACGTTCACCGCCGACGCGAGCAGCACGAACGAGAACGCGGACAACGCGAGCCCGAACTCGAGCGCGCAAGACGTCGGCATCCTCTCTGCCGCCAGCGGCCGTGCTTGCGTCCGGTTGCCCATCAGCCGGTCGATATCTCGGTCGAGGACGTTGTTCAGTGCGGAGGCACCTCCACACGCGAGCGCAAGTCCGAGCATCGTGACGCCGAGCAGCCAGAGCGGCGGGACGCCGCGTGCGCCGACGAACATGCCGCAGAGACCGGTCACGAGCAGGAGTGACATGATCCGCGGCTTCGTCAATATGACGTAGTCGCGCCACGCTGCCCGCGGAGCCGCTTCGTGTCGGAGCGTCGCCGCAGTCGCGATGAGCGCCGCGGCAAAGGCTGCAGCCGCGGCGACCGTGTGAACGATCTCCGATGTGAGCAGCGCGGCCGTTCCGAAGAGCACCAGGGCGGCCGCCGCAGGTGGAAGCAGACGCCGATGCGCGAACCACCCCGCCAGCACGAGCGCGACGAGCGGAGGCAGCGCCAGCGCCGCCAGCAGCCGGTGGGCCGCACTGGGCCCTGCCGCCCCGCTGATCACGGCGAGCAGGGTCGCGCCTGCTCCCGCAAGCGCGGTCAACCGAAGCCAGGGCCCCGGAGCCGTGCCGGTCAGCTCACTTGACGACGTAGAGAAGGATGAACGCGGCAATCTCGACTCCTGCCAGGACGAGCAAGACGAACCCGACACCCTCGACCGCCGCCGCGCGAACCACCGGCACTCCGCCCGCGCGCGTGACGTCGCCGATCAACGTCGCCAGCCAGTAACACGTGCCGAGCAGGAAGACAGCGAAGAGCCCGCTCCAGCCCACGAACACGCTTCCGTAAGCGCCGTCTGTGGGACCGAAGCCGAGCGACGAGAACTGAGCGCACTGCAATCCGACCGCAGCGAGGGCGAGCACGAGCGTCGCCCACGCGGTCGCGCGCCACATCTCCGGGGCCACCAGAACCGCGCTGCGGGCGATCCCCGCGCTCCCGAGGACGCAGATCAAGATGGCGACTCCGAATGCGATGGAAGGGCTCGGGTGATGGTGTGGCCACCCTCGCCAAATTCCGTTGGTGTTGAGAGCGCGGAGATACAGGAACGCGAAGAAGAACGCGAGGAAGAAGAACGCCTGGGAGGCCGCCCAGATGCGGGAACCGACGCGGATGATGCGAGCGAGCAGATCGGGCTGCTCGACAGCGTCGACGGTTGCGGTCGAGACGGTCGTGTCCATCTCAGCTCCCCGCAGCGGGGAGGGCGCCCGGTGCAAAGTCCGCGACCGGCGGCGCGTTGGGGACGCCGTACTCGTACGGACCACTCGTGATCACGGGTACGCGGTCGAAGTTCGAGACGGGAACCGGCGTCGGCACCTGCCACTCGAGGCCACGCGACGCCCATGGGTTCTCGGCTGCAGGCTGGCGCACGAAGACCAGCGACCAGACCAGGTTGGCGATGAAGATGAGCATCGACAGTCCGATGACGTAGGCAGAGGCTGAGACGAAGATGTTCAGCGTTTGCAGGCTCGGTGCGTACGTCGAGACCCGGCGTGGCATGTCGAGGAAGCCCGCGGCGAACAGCGGGAAGAACGTCAGGTTGAAAAAGACGAAGAACAGCCAGAAGTGGATCTTGCCGAGCGTCTCGTTGAGCTCGAAGCCGAGCATCTTCGGCAGCCAGTAGTAGACGGCGCCGAAGAAAGCGAACACGAGCCCGCCCACGATCGTGTAGTGGAAATGCGCCATCACGAAGTAGCTGCCGTGCGTCGTCACATCGCTTGGCACATCCGACAGGAAGACGCCGGAAAGCCCCCCGATCAGGAAGTTGAAGAAGAACGCGAGCGCGAACAGCATCGGCACGGTGAACCGAATGCGCGCGCGCCAGAGCGTCCCGATCGCGATGAGGAAGATGAAGCCGGTCGGGATCGAGATCAGCTCCGTCGTAAGCATGTAGAACGGCCGCAGGCCGGCGTTCATCCCGCTCACGAACAGGTGATGCTGCCAGACCATGAAGCTGAGCAGCGTGACGCCGAGCATGCCGGCGACGGCGAGCCGGTAACCCCACAGCGGCTTGCGAGCGAAGACCGGGAGCAGTTCGAGCACGATCCCGAAGCCCGGCAGGGCGAGGATGTACACCTCCGGATGGCCGAAGAACCAGAAGAGGTTCTCGTAGAGGTACTGGCTGCCGCCTGCGCTCGCCAGGAAGAAGGACGTGTTCGCGGCCCGATCCATCAGCACCATCGCCATGGCCGCGACGAGCACCGGTGCGGCAAGCGCCTGCAGGATCGACGTCGCCAGCACGGACCAGACGAAGATCGGCAGGCGCGTCCAGCTCATTCCCGGAGCGCGCATCGTCAGGATCGTCGCCATCAGATTGAGGCCGACCAGCGTCAGTGAGATCGCGATCAAGATGAAGGACATGACGTAGGCGTCCATCCCGGCGCGCCCCTCGTCTGCCAACGGCGCGTACCCCGTCCATCCGGTCGCGATCCCGCCGAATGCGATCGCCGACAGGAGGATGAGGCCGGCGGCCGGCACCAGCCAGAATGTCAATGCCTCGATGCGCGGGAACGCCATCCGCCGCGCACCGATCATGATCGGGACGAAGTAGTTGCCGAACGGCCCCAGAATGAAGGCCGACGTCATCATGATCATCATCGTTCCGTGCAAGCTGACGAGAGTCAGGTACTGACTTGCGGGCCACGCCTGCTCCACCGGTCGCAACAGCTCGGTCCGCATCAGCATCGCGTTCAGGCCGCCAATAAAGAAGAAGATGCCGACGCCGAAGAGGTACTGGATTCCGACGACCTTGTGGTCGGTGCAGAGCCGGAAGTAACGCGTCCAGCTTCCGGTCTCGTGCTGACGCAATGTCGGGGGCCGGCCGAGGAGCCGGCCGATCGGGTAATTGGCGAAGCCGAGGCCGACGAGGAATCCGATCACGCCGAAGAGGTAACCCATGTAGATGCCGACATCGTTCTGGTCCGTCCCCTGCAGGTAGGGATGACCGACCGCCATCTGTCCGCCGATCCACGCCCCGAGGAACCAGCCGCCGATCCCGAGCACGAGGCCCGTCAACATGTTGAAGCCGATCAGGCGCCGCCAGACCGGTGGCTGGGCTGCGATCGGTGTCGCGCTCACGCGGTTACCTCCTCACCTAGCCCGCTCGCCTGAGCGGCAACGGGTAATAGACGCGGCTGTATTTGGGCAGGTACTTCACGATCGACGCGTTCTGCTTCTGTGCCGCGGCAATCCACGCCTGGAACGCTGGGGCTGCAAGGACGCGGCCCTTCTTCGCCATGTGGCCGTGCCAGAGACCACAAAGCTCCGCGCAGCGGATCTGGAAGAAGCCGGTGTGACGCGGGTTGACGTACGCGATGTTGTCGACTCCAGGAACCGCGTCTGCCTTCACGCCGAGCTCGTACGCCCAGAACGAGTGCGTGACGTCGATCGAAGTGACGTGGAACGCCACGAGCGTGTGGTCCGGGATGGCGAGGTCGCGCGTCTCGATGCCGCCATACGTCGGATAACGGAAGGTCCAGTCCCATTGCTGTCCGATCACCTGCACCGGGAGGGCGTGTTGGTAGCCGGGCGGTTTCGCGGCCGGGTCCGGGCCCTGGCCGCCGCCGGCGCCGTGCGCGCCGGCGATCAACGTGTAGCTCCCCCACACCGCGAGGGCGAGCACGATCGCGCTCGTCACCACGATCCACAGCAGTTGCGCTCCGGCGTGCCCTTTGATCGGCGGCCCATCGACGATCGCATCACTTGTCTCCCGGAAGAAGACGAACGAGTAGATGAAGTAGACGAGGACTAGCAGCGCGATCGGGACCAGCAGGGCCGTCATCACGATGTTCGCGTTGCGCTGATCCGCGGACTCCACGGTCATGTTCGGCGGTGGCAGGTGCGGCCCGAGCACCAGCACGATCAGCGGCACGGAAATCGCAGTCAGAACGAGCCAGATCGCGATGATCCGGCTCCCGTGCCTGGGGATGCGTTCGCCGGCGATCGTCGTCATTGGCCCATGAGGTAGCCGTCCATCCAGCCGATGCTCTGCATGGGCCCGCCGAAGCCGAGTGGGAAGCCGAAAGCGCACGGGACGAAGCACTGCCAGCGGAACTTGCCCGGCTTGCCCGTCACGAACGAGAAAGTCACGGTCGTGTGCGTTTGCGCGAGGGTGCACGGAGCGACGCTGCACGGGTTCTTCGCGCCTTTCGCGACGCCCTTGAGTGGCACGGACACTCCGAGATCGGGAATCGCGAACGTGTGCGACGCGAGATTCGGGTCGAGCACGTTCAACGTCTTGCCGTCGACGTTGATCGTCCCGCCGATCGTTCCGCGCGGCTGGCCCCAGAAGGGATTGCGCAAGCCTGTCGCGGTGTCGTATTGCAAGATGGTGACGTCCACCCTCGAGTAAGCGGGCACACGCAGGACAGTGCTGTGGACCCATTTGCCGCGCGGGTCCTGGGCCAGGTACGAGACCCAATCGGGGTGAGGTGCGTTCCCGAAGGAGGGGACGGTCTGCAACGTGAGGTGTACCCGGGGCTTCGATCCCGTCGCGGCGACGACCGGAGGCGCCACCGTCAGGTACGAGACGATGTAATAGACGATCAGCGCGGTGCCGAAGGCCACCCCGGCAGCGACGGCGAGCGTGCGCGCAGCTCGGCTCACCGTACGCTCGTGCGACGCAGCCCGAGTTGACCGTCGTCCGTTTCTTCGACGGTCAAGCCCTCTGCCCCGAGGCCACGTGCAATGAAGGCTCGGATGCGTACGTCATCCTCAATCAGCAGGATCCACATCGGCCGGTGGCCGACCCTAACAAACCGCACCATTAATTTCCGGTTGACCCGTTATTGATTTCCAATTAACGCTCTGTGGCACTATCTGACAGCCGCGTCCGAAGCGAGGACCTAGCCGGGCGCGCTCGGGTTTGGGGCAGTTGTTGGTACCGAGGAGTCGATCTGGTGGCCGTCTCCTCACCGGCAGCGTTAGTGGCCCACGCCGGCTGAGCCGGGATCGGCGGCGGCGGGGCCGAGTCGTACGCGGTCTCGCCCGCAGGGACCTCGGTCGAGAAGCCCGCGACCGGCCGTGGTCCC
>CATPAS010000129.1 GCA_955652075.1 uncultured Gaiellaceae bacterium
GCGCTGACGACCAAGGCGATCGCGCTGTTCGAGGAGAGCGCCGAGCCCGCACTCGGCGACATTGAGGACGTGCGCGCTGCAGCAGAGCGCGCCGCGCGCGGCGCGCCGCTGCAGATTGCCGAGCTGCACGAGATCGCCCGTTCGATCAAGGCTGCCCTCGGCGCGCGCGATGCCCTGCTGGCCGCAAAGATCGCGCCGCGGCTCGGTGAGCTGATCGATCCGGTCGACCCGGCGCTGCTCGGCGTTGCCGAACCGATCGAAAAGGCTGTGGAGGAGGACGGCTCCGATCTGCGCGACAACGCGTCGCCCCTGCTGCGCAAGCTCCGCGCCGAGCTGCGCAAAGGGAGACACCGTGCACTGGACGAGCTGACGAGGCTCGCCCGCGCCGGCTCCATCCGTGAGTTCCTCCAGGAGACGTTCGTGACCGAGCGCGGCGGGCGGCCTGTACTGGCCGTGAAGGTGAGCGCCCGCGGCAAGGTGCCGGGCATCGTTCACGACGCCTCGAGCTCTGGACAGACGCTCTTCGTCGAGCCGCTCGCCGTCGTGGAGCTGAACAACCAGCTCGCGGAGGCCGCCGGTGCAGAGCGCGAGGAGGTCGAGCGAATCGTGCACGAGCTGTCCGCGCTTGTCGGAGCTCAAGCCGACGCGCTCGCAGTCCTGGTGGAGGCCACCGGCGCCGTCGACCTGACGTTCGCGCGCGCTGTGCTCTCGAGACGCTGGCGCGGCGCGCCGGTCGAGGTCGGCGCTGCCGTGCACCTCGCGGAGGCGCGTCATCCCCTCCTCGACAAGGCCACGGTCGTTCCCATCGACCTCGGCCTCGGCGAGCTTCGCGCGCTCGTGCTGAGCGGGCCGAACACGGGCGGGAAGACGGTCGCGCTGAAGACGCTCGGCCTCGCAGCGCTGCTGCACCAGTCAGGCTTACGCCCGCCCGCTGTCACGATCGGACTGCCGGTCTTCGACCAGGTGCTCGCCGACATCGGCGACGAGCAGTCGATCGAGATGAGCCTGTCGACGTTCTCGGGGCATCTCCGCAACATCGTGGAGATCCTGGGCGCCGCGACCGGCCGCTCGCTCGTCCTCCTGGACGAGCTCGCAGCCGGAACCGACCCGGTGGAAGGGTCCGCGCTGGCGCAAGCGCTGGTCGAGCGTCTGGCAGGGCAGGCGCGGCTGACTGTCGTGACAACGCACTATGCGGAGCTGAAGGAGTGGGCGAGCGCGACCGACGGCGCGGCCAATGCGGCGACCGGGTTCGACGCGGACACCTACGCCCCGCTCTATGAAGTCACGCTCGGCCGGCCCGGAACTTCCCAGGCGCTGCGCATGGCAGAGCGGCTCGGGCTCGAGCCCGCCGTAGTCGCGGACGCCCGCTCGCGCGTGTCGCCTGAGCAGCTGCGACTTGCCGAGCTGCTGAGCGAGGCCGAGGCGGGCGTGACCGCCGCGGCGAACGCGGTGGAGGCCGCAGGGCGACGCGAGGAGGAGGCGAACCGGCTGGCCGAGCAGGTCCAGATCCGCGAGGCTGAGCTCACCGTCGAGATCGAAGCCGTTCGAGCCGGGGCCGCACACGAGCGACAGCTCGCGGTTGTCGAAGCCGAGCGTGAGCTCGAAGGTGCGCGCGAGCAACTTCGGGGCTTCCGCGAGGAGCTACGTGCGGCGCGGCGGCGGGAGGAGGAGCGTCGCACGTCTCCGGCGGCGGCTGCTGCTGAACGCGAGCGCGACCGGCATCTCGGCGCAGCGGCCGAGCGCGCGCTGCACGCGGAGCGAGCGCTTCACGAGCTGGAAGAGCCGTTGTCGATCCAGGAGCCGCTGTCGCCGGGAGACCCTGTGGTGGCACTCGAGCTGGGCGTTCGCGGCACGATCACGACGATCGAACAGGGGGAGGCGGAGGTGATCGGAACGGGCGGGCTCCGTGTCCGCGTGCCGCTCCAGCGCCTCCGCCCTGATGCACGTCGGGAAGTGACGCAGGATTCCGAGCCCGCAGTCCGCGTCGTCGCCAGCGCTCGCGCCGACGTCTCGGATCAACTCGATGTGCGCGGCACGAACGCGCAGGAAGCGCGCGAGGCCGTGCGCTCGCTGGTCGACCAGGCCGCACTTGCCGGCCTGCACAGCGTCCACGTCGTCCATGGACGCGGAACCGGCATCCTGCGCGCGGCCGTCCGGGATGAGCTTGCGGCGCACCAGCTGGTCGAACGCTACGAAGCGGATTCAGCCGACGGCGCCACCGTTGTTCATCTGATCTAGCCGTAAGACGCGCCCGAGGTAATCGCGGCCTTCCGCGCTGATCGTGTACGCACGGCCGCCGGAACTCGAGTGCTTCTGGACGAGCCCGGCGCTTACGAGCGGCCGCAGCTTGGCCACGACGAACTGCGGAGATGCGCCCAGTGCCTTTGCGATCTCCGGCGCCGCTGCCGCGCGCTCTGGATGTCCGGCCAGCGCCCGGAGCAGCTCCAGGTGAATCGATTCCTTTGGAACCCCGTTGACGTACCGCATCTCGCTCCTCCCGCCGGGTGCCAGGCCCCTCGTTCAAGGCAGACTCGGCCGCGAGGGAAAACCTGCACAGGGGTTCGCCGGGCAGGAGGGAATAGGAAGGGCTGGGGCCGAGCCTCACAAGCCGTGCGCTTTGCCGTAGATGCGTCCGGCTGCCGTCAGTTGGGTCTCGGCCCCTTCCCCACTAGATGACCTGCCTCGCTGCGGAAACTTGCGGTCGAGCCGGCGCGCGGTCCCGTGGTGCGGTCAGGCTGTCGTCCGAGCTGGCCGCAGCA
>CATPAS010000130.1 GCA_955652075.1 uncultured Gaiellaceae bacterium
GTGGAGAAATTCGCCGGCGACGCCGTGATGGCCGCCTTCGGGATCCCGCTGGCGCACGAGGACGACGCCGACCGCGCCGTCCGCGCGGGGCTCGGGATCCTCGAGCACGTACGCGACCTCGGTCTCGAGGCACGCGTCGGTATCGAGGCCGGCGAGGTGGTGGTCGACGAGACCGACTCGACGTTCGCGACGGGTGAAGCGGTGAACGTCGCTGCGCGCCTGCAACAGGCCGCCGCGCCGGGAGAGATTCTCATGGGCGAGGCGGCGCACCGGTTGACCGTGGGCCGCATCGACGCCGAGTCGGCGGGGCCGCTCGAGCTGCGCGGCTTCCGCAATCCAATCGCGGCGTATCGTGCCATCGCGGCCCGCGACGGTCAGCCCTCGCTCTCGAAGGTGTCCGTGCCGTTCGTCGGCCGCGAGTCGGAGCTCGAGCTGCTCGAGAACACCCTGGCACGCACGATCCGCGACCGGCGCCCGCACGTCTTCACCGTCTACGGGGAACCGGGCGTGGGGAAGAGCCGCCTGATCCGGGAATTCCTCGCGGGGGTCGAAGGCACCACGATCCTCACGGGTCGCGCTCTGCCCTACGGGGAGGGCGTTACCTACTGGCCGTTGGCCGAGATGGTCAAGTCGGCCGCCGGGATCACTGACGACGATCCGATGGAGACGGCGAGGGAAAAGCTGATCGAGTGCTGCGGCGACGAGGCGATCGCCGGGCTGCTCGGTCTTGCGTCCGGCGTGATGGAAGCGGTCGAAGGTCAGCACGGGCAGCCGGAAATCGCCTGGGCGGCGCGCGAGTTCGCCGACGAGCTGGCCGACGTGCAGCCGCTGATCATGGTCTTCGAGGACATCCACTGGGCGGAGGAGCCGCTGCTCGAGCTGATCGATCATCTCGCGCAGTGGGTGCGCGACCGTGCGCTGCTGCTCCTCTGTCTCGCTCGGCCGGAGCTGCTCGAGGTTCGGCCGGGCTGGGGAGGCGGGCGTGTGCGCTCGACCGCGATCGAGCTCGAGCCGCTCGGACGTGAAGACAGCGAGGCGCTGGCCGATGCGTTGCTCGAGGAACACCGGGTGACCGGGACGGTGCGTGCGCGCCTGCTCGACAAGACCGAGGGCAATCCGCTCTTCGTGGAAGAGACGGTGCGCATGCTCGTCGAGCAGGGAGCCGACGGCGGCGACCGGATCCCCGATTCCCTCCAGGCGATGATCGGCGCCCGCATCGACAGGCTGCCGGCGGGCGCGAAGATCGTGCTCCAACGCGGCTCGGTGATCGGACGCACCTTCTGGGCGGGCGCAATCGATCACCTTTCACCCGAATACGACTCGGACGAGCTCGAGGACTTGCTCGACGACTTGCTCCTGCGCGATTTCGTCACACGCGAAGAGCGATCGACGATCAGCGGTGAAGCGGCGTATCGCTTCAAGCACGTGCTCATTCGCGAGGTCGCCTACGGCGGGCTCTCGAAGTCCGGGCGGGCCGAGTACCACACACGCTTTGCGGAGTGGCTGCGCGAGAAGGCCGACAAGGAGTTGCTCGAGATCCGCGCCTATCACCTGGATCACGCGTGCGCGCTCTATGCCGAGCTCGACGGTCATCCTCCCGTGGAGCTGGCGCGCACGGCCGCAAGGGCGCTCGCGTCTGCGGGCAAGCGCGCGCTCGCTCGTGAATCGAACGTGTCAGCGCGCAAGCTCCTGCTCCGCTCGCTCGAGCTCGAGCCGACCCTGGGGCGCAGGTTTCTCGCCGCGCGCGCAGCCTGGCAGATGGGAGATCTACCGGTCGTGCGTGACGAGATGAGCGTGATCGCAGAACAGGCCGAGGCTGAGGGCGCGCGCGACATTCAGAGCCGAGCGCTCACGGCGCTTTCCGAGGTCGCGGCCTCCCTCGACGGTGAGCTGGGCCGCGCGGCAGAGCTCGCCGACGAGGCGCTCGCGGTTGTCGAAGCGGACGACCATGAAGGCCGCTTCAGAGCGCTCGACCGCCGTGCTCGCGTGGCGAGATGGGCCGGACGCGAGGGGGAGGCTGAGGAATACGAGCAGCAGGCTCTCGAGGCCGCCCGGGCTGCCGGACGGAAGGACCTCGAGGCCAGGGCCGCGCTGCAGCTGGCAGGGATTTACATCGGACGGATTGAGGAGGACAAGGCCGAGCCGCTCATCGACCGCGCGCTCGAGCTCGCCGAGGAAAGCGGCAGCATCGTCGCGCGCGCGAGCGCTGCACAGTCGAAGGGCGGCCTCAATCGCGTGCGCGGGCAATACGAGGAGGCCGAGGGTTGGCTGACGAAGGCGCTCGACCTCTACCGTGAGACAGCGTCGGTATCGGAGATTGCGTGGACGTCCAGACAGCTGGCTCAGGTGGCCTGGAAGACCGGCAATCTCGAGAAGGCCGAGAAGCTCTTCCGAGAGTCGATCCGTCTGCTCGCACCGATGCGGGAGCGGGGCACGCTGTGCGAGAGCCAGCGCCTGCTCGCACAGCTACTCCTCGCACGGGGCCGGATCGACGAGGCGGAGAAGTACGCGCTCGCTGGGCGCGAAACCGTGAGCGCGGAGGACGTCCTGTCACGAGCGACGACGCGGATCGCGCTCGCACAGGTACGCGCAGCCCAGGGACGCGACGAGGAAGCGGAAGCGCTGTTCCGCGAGGCCGTGGAGATCATCACCGGTAGTGAGCACTGCCGGGTCCTTCTCGACGTGCTGCCTCCCTACGCCGACTTTCTGCGTGCCGGTGATCGCGAGGCCGAAGCGGTCGCGCTCGAGACGCGACTGGCCGAACGCGTGCCGACGGCCGCATAGAGCTCCTCGCGGATCGCCTGGTTCGACGTCTCGTCTGGCGATTCGGTGATCACGGTCGCAGGGCGGTCGAAGTCGCGCAGCGCGATGCCCAGCGGCTCGGCGCGAAGCGTCCCTTCGCCGTACGGAAGGTGCTTCGTCTCGTTGCGGTTGGCGTAAGCGATGTCGGAGAAGTGGATGTGGAACGGCGCATCGGGTGGGAGCACCGCGTCCGCTCCTTCGAGAATCTCGTGAAACGCAACCGTGTCGGTGAAGCCACCGTCCGTGACCGCGTGGAGATGCGCGAAGTCGATGACGGGACGGACCCAGCCCGTGCGTGCAGAGA
>CATPAS010000131.1 GCA_955652075.1 uncultured Gaiellaceae bacterium
CAGTTCCACGATCCCCCGGCGATCGAGCCGTATTCGTCGGAGCTCGTCGCCGCGAAGCGCAGCATCGTCCTCGGGAAGAAGAGCGGCATCGACTCGATCCGCATCAAGGCCGAGGAACTCGGGCTCGATCTGTCCGAAGACGCTCAGCGCGACCTGCTCGCGCGCGTCAAGGAGCTCGGGACGAGGAAGCGTGGGCTCGTGACCGACGACGAGTTCCGCGAGCTCGCGCGTGGCTGACTACGACGCTGTCGTAGTCGGCAGCGGCATCAACTCGCTCGCGTGCGCGGCGTTCCTCGCGCTGGCCGGTTGGCGCGTAGCCGTGCTCGAGCGTGAGGCGGAGTTGGGCGGGGCGGTACGCACGGCCGAGCTCACCGAGCCGGGCTTCCACCACGACGTGTTCAGCGCCTGGCATCCGCTCTGGGTCGGTGGTCCGGCACACGCGGAGCTCGGGCCTGCGCTCGCGAAGCGTGGACTGGAGTACCTGAACACAGAGCACCCGACCGGCACGCTGTTCCCGGACGGCGAAAGCGTCTTCCTCACGACCGGCACCGACTCGAACGCAGCGGAGCTCGAGCGCCACGCTGCAGGTGACGGCGAGGCCTGGCGAGAAACGATCGCGAGCGTCGGCGCGCAAGCCGAGCTCGTGTTCGGTGTCCTCGGCACCGAGCTCTGGTCGCCGGCCGGGCTGGGCCTCGGGGCGAAGGCATACCGCCGTTTGGGGCGCCGCGGTCTCGCCGAGTTCGGCGCCGAGGTCGTGCAGAGCAGCCGAGACTGGCTGACGACCACGTTCCGATCGGAGCGCGCGCACGGGCTCCTGGCGCCGTGGGTCCTCCATACGGGGCTCGGGCCGGATGGGGCTGCGTCGGGATTCATGACCCGCGTGATCGCGTTCGCGATCGAAGCCGGGGGTATGCCGGTTCCGCGCGGTGGTGGTGCGCGTCTCGTCGATGCGCTCGTTCGCCTCATCCAGGATCACGGTGGAGTCTGCGAGACCGGCGCCGACGTAGAGCGAGTTCTCGTCGAGGGAGGACGCGCCACCGGAGTGCGGCTCGAGGGGGGCCGCACCGCCGGAGCCGAACGCGCCGTCATCTGCAACGTCACCCCGACGCAGTTGTATGGACGCCTGCTGGAACCTGCCGACGTTCCGGCGGATGTTGCCGAAGCAGGGAAGCGGTTCCGCTTCGGCCGCTCCGAGATGCAGATCCACTTCGCCCTGTCCGAGCCGCCGCGCTGGGACGGCGACGATCGCCTCGGCAGGACGGCGATCATTCATCTAACGCCGGGGCTCGACGGCGTCTCACGTGCGGTGAACGAGGCGGAGCGGGGCTTGCTGCCCGCCGAAGCGACGGTCGTCGTCGGACAGCCGCTTGCGGTCGACGACTCCCGCGCGCCGGTGGGCAAAGGTCTGCTCTGGATCCAGCTGCAGGAACTGCCCTGGCACGTCAAGGGCGACGCGGCAGGAGACCTCGACGTCGGCAACGGCACGTGGGACGAAGGTCTGCGCGAGCGCTACGCCGACCGGATCCAGGCGCGGATCGCGCGGCACGTTCCGAACCTCGAGTCGTCGATCCTGCGTCGCATCGTCCTCTCACCGGCCGATCTGCAGGCGGCCAACATCAATCTCGAGCACGGCGATCCGTACTCGGGCTCGCTCGCGCTGGATCAGAACTTCCTCTGGCGCCCGTTTGCCCGGCAACCCGGACACAGCACTCCGGTCGACGGCCTGTTCCACATCGGCGCCAGCACGTGGCCGGGGCCGGGGCTCGGCGCGGGTTCCGGGACCCTGGTCGCGAAAGCCCTATTGCAGCCCCCGGCGGTGCAGCGGGTGGTCGAGCGACTCGGCGCGTTTCTGCGGCCGCGGCAGGCATAGAATCGCCTGCATCCGGCCACGTTTCTCGATCTCGCAGATCACGACCCTGGCATCGACGTTCGCAGCAGACGTCCGCGCGTACGCGGCTGCCGGTGTGGACGGGATCGGCGTCTGGGAGATCAAACTCCCGGACGGAGGTGACGCGGAAGCGCTCGAGCAGCTCGAGGCGAGCGGCCTCGGATCGGCCGCGGCCGTTCCCGCGGTGCCGTCGATCCTGCCGCTGCCTCTGATGGAAGGCCCGGACGAACCGCAGCGGCGAGTCGAGGCGATCTGCGCGTCGCTGCATCGCCTCGCTCCGTTCAAGCCGAGCAGTGTCGTCTGTCTGACCGGGCCCGGTGACGGTCGCGACACGGTCGTCGAGGGCCTCAGGACGATCGCGGATGAAGCCGCCCGGCTCGGTTTGCGCATCGGCCTCGAGCCGATCAACCGCATCGGTGGGGAAGACTGGACGACGATCTCGTCCCTTGCAGAGGCGGCCGAGCTCCTGGAAGACGCCGACCGGCCTGCCCTCGGCATCCAGTTCGACAGCTGGCACGTCTGGAACACGCCCGAGCTCGTCGCTGACATCGAGCGGTATGCAGACCGGTTTGTCGGCGTGCACATCGCGGACTGGAGGGGGACGACGAGAGGCTGGTGCGATCGAGTCCTGCCCGGTGACGGTGTCGGGGACCTGCCTCAGATCCTGGGCGCGCTCGACCGCGCAGACTGGGAGGGCTACTACGACCTCGAGATCTTCTCGGACAACGGCACGTTTGGCAACGCGTGGCCGGACTCGCTGTGGGACGTGGAGGTGGAGGAGCTCGCTCGGAGGGGGAAGGACGCGTTCGAGCGAGTCTGGGAGGCGCGAATCCAAACGCCGCTTGACCAGGTATCGCCCGGTGCCGTGTAATCAACCAATGAGGACGACCCCAAGAGGAGGACATAGATGAGAGTTCGTGGGAGGTGGGCGTTCGTCACGGCTGCACTGCTGGCGCTCGTCCTGATCGGGAGCGCGCTCGCGACGACGGCGGGGCACAGGGCAGCACACGCGAAGGCACCGATCATCATCGGCTGGGCGTTCGACGGAACAGGCAACATGGCGCCGTTCGACGGTCCCGCGCTCGCCGCGGCGAAGCTGCGCGTCAATCAGGTGAACGCGAAGGGCGGCGTGAACGGCCGCATGCTGGAGATCCGCACGTGCGACACACAGAGCAACAACGCCGCGACGGCGAAGGCGTGCGCGCTGCGCCTCCTCGGCCAGAAGGCCGACGTCCTCTTCACCACGTGTGACGTCGACCTAGCGGCGCCGGTCGTACGAGCCGCGATCGACCGCGGTGTCCTCGCCATCGCTCCGTGCATCGGCACCGACCAGATGGGGCCGAAGCGGTTCGGCACCAAGGGACGCCTCGCCTTCAGCTTCGGCAACGTCGCGCAGGACGAGGGGTCCGCGATGGCGCAGTATGCGTGGAGCCGCGGGTGGAAGACAGCAGGACTCGCTACGGACACGGTGATCGTGTACTTCAAGAACGTTGTCCAGGCGTTCGAGGCCCGCTTCAAGCAGCTCGGCGGCAAGATCGTCGCCAGCGAGACCTATCAATCCCTGGGCGGCAACAACGTCCAGAACGCCGTCAGCCGCCTGAACGCCGTCAAAGCGGGGGTGTATGTGACCGCCACAGCCGGCGCGTTCGGCGCACTCTCGACGTTCGTGACCGGCCTGCGCACGCTAGGCAACAACACGCCGATCCTCAACTCGTGGGCCGGTGACGGCACGTACTGGCTGCCGAGCAATCCGAAGGTGACGAACTACTGGTTCGTGACGTTCGCGTCCTGCTTCGGCGACGACCCGAGTCCGGCCATCAACGCGCTTGCGAGCCAGGTGAAGGCGGGCACGGGCGGCTTCATTACAGGCCCGTCGGCGATCGACGGCCTCGTCACAGCAATCAAGCGTGCCCACGGCTCGACGAAAGGCGCTGCGCTGTCGAAGGTGATGGAGCACTTCAAGAAGGTCCCCACGATCTCGGGGAACATCAGCTTCTCCGCCAAGCTCCACACGGTTTTCGGGCGGAGATATCGCGTCATCCGCATTCAGGACAACGTGCCGAAGGTCGTAGGCACGATCGTCGCCAAGGTCGTTCCCAAGATCTAGGTCTTGGCGGAAGCCAGCGGCGAGGGAACGAGGAGGCCCGGAGAAGCACTCCGGGCCTCCTCCGTGTCGCGCTCGTTCGCAGGCGTGCACGCGCTCCGGGAAGTCACCCTCGAGCTCGGACGCCGCGAGGTGGTCGGCCTGATAGGCCCGAACGGCGCCGGCAAGTCCACGCTCGTGAACGTCCTCAGCGGGTTCGATCTTCCGACGTCCGGCTCGGTCGAGCTCGAGGGGAAAGACGTGACCCGGTGGAGCCCGGGCCGCCGTGGACGGAACGGTCTCTCGCGGACGTTCCAGCACAGCCACGCCTTCCGGTCCCTATCCGTGCGTGAGAACGTCGAGGTCGCGGCGCTCGGCGTCGGTGCGTCCGCACGGGAGGCGAAGGACCGGGCATCCGAGTTGCTCGGCACGCTCGGCCTGACAGCACAGGCAAATGCTGCCGCCGAGACGCTCGCCCAGGGAGACGAGCGGCGGCTCGGTGTGGCCCGCGCTCTCGCCACGCGACCTCGCTTCGTGTTGCTCGACGAGCCCGCAGCCGGGCTGCCCGAAGCCGAGCTTCCGGATTTCAGCTCAGCCGTGCGCGCGGTGCGTGACGATCACGATGCCGGCGTGCTGCTGATCGATCACAACGTGGCGCTGATCATGGCGATCTGCGATCGCATCTACGTGCTCGACCAGGGCCGCATGCTCGCGGAAGGCACCCCCGGAGAGATCCAGGCGAACCTCGACGTCGCCGCGGCATATCTCGGCGAGAGCGCCGTGCAGGACACGGGCGCATGAGCCTGCCTGCGCTCGCGGTCGAGGGCCTAACGGTGCGCCACGGCGCGGTTACCGCGGTTCGGGATCTCTCGCTCAGCGTCGAGGCCGGCGAGATCGTCGGCTTGATCGGACCGAACGGAGCGGGAAAGTCGTCGACCCTACACGCGATCATGGGCGCCGTCCGTCCCGCCGCCGGCGCCGTTCTCGTCAACGGCGTCTCCGTCGTCGGGCGGCGACCAGAGGACGTTGCTCGGCGCGGCGTTGCCCTCGTGCCCGAAGGTCGGCGGATCTTCGCGGAATTGACGGTGGAGGAGAACCTCCGCCTCGGGCTTGCGGGCCGCCGCCGGCGTGAGGGCGTCGAGGATGATCTCGCGCGCGTATACGAGCTCTTCCCGGCAGTTGAGGAGTCTCTCCGCCGGAAGGCGGGCACGCTGTCGGGAGGGCAGCAGCAGCAGCTCGCGATCGCGCGGGGGCTCGTCGCGGATCCCGAAGTGCTCCTGCTCGACGAGCCGTCCCTCGGCCTCGCTCCGCGCGTCGTCGATCTCGTCTTCCAAGCCTTGTCCGCAATCCGCGACCGAGGCCTGGCCGTCCTGCTCGTCGAGCAGCGCGCGCAGCGCACCGTCGCCCTCGCAGATCGCTCCCATGTCCTGTCCAGAGGTGAGCTGCGCCTCACGCTCGGGCCGGAATCGGCCGGGGACACCGAGGCGCTCGTGAGCGCGTACCTCGCATGACTCTCGCCTTCCTGGGCATGAACTGGCAGACGCTTGCAGACGCGGTCAGCCTCGGCGCGATCTACGCTCTGATGGCGGTCGGGATCGGGCTCGTGTTCGGCGTGCTGCGGCTCGTCAACTTCGCCTACGGCCAGCTGGTGATGGCGGGCGCGTACGCGCTCGCGTTCGCGTACGACCACGGCTGGCCGGTGAGTGTCGGGATCCTCCTCTGCTTCGCTGTCGTGCTCACGCTCTCGCTCCTGCTCGATCGAATCGTCTTCCGGCCGCTGAGAGCGCACTCGCCTGCCGTCATGCTCGTCGCGACCTTCGCGATCGCGTTTCTGCTCCAGAGCATCGCTCTCCTGTGGTTCGGCCCCCTCGGGAAAATCTCGGCATCGCTTGCAGCGCTGAACCAGCCGGTGACGATCTCGGGCGTCGACATCCGCAAGATCGCGATCGTTGCGACGGCGCTGGCGGCAGCCTGCCTCCTCGCATTGGTGCTCCTCCTCGGGAGAACGAGAGTCGGCTTGCACATGCGGGCTGCGGCGATGGACTTCCGCACGGCCGAGCTACTCGGCGTGCGGGCGGGTCGCGTGATCACCGCCGCGGTGCTCGTCTCGGGCGTGCTCGCAGCGATTGTCGCGGTGATGCTCACCGTGCAGACTCCGCTCGTGACGCCGGACTTCGCGCTCCGCGACACGATCCTCGTGCTCGCAGGCGTGGTGCTCGGCGGCATGAACCGCCTCGTTCCGGCGACGCTCGGCGGCTTCGCGATCGGGTTTGCCTCCGGCCTGCTCGGAGGCGCGCTGCCCACGAACTGGAGCCAGTACCTGCCGTCGTTCCTGTTTGCCGCAGTGATTCTCGTGCTCCTGGTGCGGCCCGGCGGGCTGTTCACGCGTGAGGGTCAGCGTGCGGCGGAGCGCGTATGAGACGCACGGCCGCGCTTCAGCTGCTTGCTCCTCTCTTCCTCGTGGGGGTCGCCGCGCTCATTGGAACGCTCGTTTCCACGTCGACCGAGACCTACGTGATCAATGCGCTCGTGAACGTCGCGATCGTAGTCGCGCTCTACGTCTTCATCGGCAACTCCGGCGTCCTGTCATTCGGTCACATCAGCTTCGTCGCCGTGGGGGCGTGGGCCGCCGGCGTGCTCTCGATGCCCGTGCAGGAAAAGCCCGCGATCATGCCGCACCTTGCGAGCCTTCTTCGCGATCACGCGATTGGCAACGTTCCCTCGCTTGCGCTCGCGGCGGCCGTCGGTGCCGCCTACGCCCTCGTCATCGGCCTCCCGCTGATGCGGCTTTCCGGGTTGGGGGCGGGGATCGCGACGTTTGGCGTGCTCGAGATCACCCACAACGTCCTGCGCTACTGGGAGACGATCGGACCTGGGCTGAACACATTCTCCGCGGTTCCGGAGACGACCGGGCTCCTGCAGGCCTCGATCGGCGCCGCCCTGGCGGTCATCGTGGCTTTCGCCTACCGGCGCAGCCGGTTCGGCAGGCTTTTGAGCGCGACGCGTGAGGACGCCGCCGCGGCTCGCGCGGTCGGAGTGTCCGTGTACCGCCAGCGGCTGGTCGCCTTCGTGCTCTCGGGAGGTCTCGCCGGCTTCGCCGGCGGGCTCTACGTCCACCTGCTCCCCGTGAACACGGAGTCCTTGTATCTCGACATCCCCTTCCTCACGCTGGCAATGCTCCTCATCGGTGGCGCGACGAGCCTCTGGGGCGCAGTCGTCGGAGCCCTCGCAGTCAGCGGCGTCGACTCGTTCCTGGCCGAGGCGGAGACCGGGATCCACGTTTTCGGGCAGCCGCTCAACCTTCCGGCAGGCACAAGGATCGTGGTCGTCGGCGCCTTCATGGCCCTCGTGCTGATCCTTCGCCCGGCGGGGCTCACCGGCGGCCGGGAGCTTTCGTTTCGGCAGCTCCGCCCCTTGCGCGTTCTGACAAAGTTCGCAAAGTGACCGATCCGAACTTCGAACAATTGAAGTAGCGGCTCGCCGAGACCCAGGATCTGACGAAGGCAGCCACCCTCCTGTTCTGGGACCAGCGCGTGATGATGCCTCCCGGCGGCGCAGCGGCCCGCGCCGAGGCGACCGCGACCGTCAGCCGGCTGGCACAGGAACGGTTCATTGCGGACGAAATCGGTCGGCTCCTCGAGGACCTGCGCGGCCTCGAAGAGAGCTCGGACTACGACTCCTTCGAGGCCAGCTTGATCCGTGTGACACGCCGCGACTACGAGAAGGCCACGCGCGTTCCACCCGAGCTCGTCGGGGAGATGAGCCGCGCCTCGACGCTTGCCCTCTCGGCGTGGGGGCCGGCGAAGGAAGAGTCGAACTTCGATGCACTGCGGCCGCATCTCGAGAAGAACCTGGAGCTGCGTCACCGCTACGTCGAGTGCTTCGATCCACCCGACGAGACATATGACGTTCTCCTCGACAACTTCGAGCCGAACATGAAGACGGCGGAGGTGCGTGAGATCTTCGACGAGCTCAAAGAGGCGCTGGTGCCGCTGATCAAGGAGATCGCGGATGCCGGGGAGATCGACGACTCGTTCCTGCACGGCGAGTTCGATCAGGAGGCCCAGCG
>CATPAS010000132.1 GCA_955652075.1 uncultured Gaiellaceae bacterium
CCGGCACCGGCTTCACCGGTGCCACCGCGGTGGACTTCGGTGGGACTGCGGCCGCCGGCTTCACGACCACGGGCGACACGGCCATCACCGCGCTGTCACCGGCGGCCGGGGCGGGCACGGTGGACATCACCGTGACGACGGCTGGTGGCTCACCGGGCGACCGGACCCCGAGCGGGATGCAGAGGAAGCAGAGCGACTCGTCGAGGCGTGCAACGGGATCACGATCGACGGCCTCACCTTCTCGCTCGCACACGTCTGGCGCGGAGAGGCGGTTCTGCGTATCGCCGGAGGTGCCGACGAGCGCGTGACCGACAGCGATGCGTTCTTCCGCGACCGCCACCCCGTACTGCGTCCCCAGGCACTCGTTCCCGAGGCGGAGCGAACGGCGCGTGCAGCGGAGGAGTGGACCCGAGAAGTGATGCGACGGCTGGAAGGCGAACGCTTCAACGTGATCACGTTGAAGTGGTGGGGCAGGCCGCGCGACGTCCCGACATTCGAGCAGCGGCACGGCCTCCGTGGGACCTTCATTGCGAGCTCCGCGTTCCTGCGCGGTCTTGCGCGCGCCGTCGGACTGCATGCGCGTGAGGAGCCCGAGACGGCCGATGCGTCGGCCGATCTTCGCGGCCGGGTTGCGCTCGCGCGGGAGCGGCTCGATGCGGGGGACACGTTCGTCTTCTGTCACGTCAAGAGCGCAGATGCCGCGGGACACACGAAGGACCCGCGACAGAAGCAAGAGATGATCGAGACCCTCGACGGCGCACTCGACGATATGCCGACCGACCGTGCGATCGTCTGCCTCACCGGCGATCACGCGACTCCCGCGTCCCCGGAGGTGATCCACTCCGGCGATCCCGTCCCCTTCGTCGTCGCGGGCCCGGGAGTGCGCGCAGACCGCGTGAGCGAGTTCGGGGAGTCGACGTGCGCCGAGGGGATCCTCGGTCACCTCCGCGGGCCGGACATGATGCCCGTGCTCCTCAACGCCGCCGACCGTCCATTGTTCCTCGGCTCGCGCCCGACGCCGTTCGACGGTGCGGACGGCTACCCGGCGATACTCGACCCCCTCTGACATGTCCCAGGGACAGTCCCTGGGACATGACGGGGCGAGACACGTTCTAGGGACAGTCCCGCGGTCGTGACGGAACGAGACACGTTCCAGGGACAGTCCCTCGGACCTGTCTAGACTCGAAGCCGTGCACGCCCAGCCCACGGCGCTCGCTCGGCTTCGGGCGCTCGTTCTCACCCCCGCGCAGATCTTTCCGCTCGCGCTCGTGCAGCTCGGCGCGTTGTGGCTCATCATCGGCACCGGGGCTGCGGTGCGGCTCACCGACTCGGGCCTCGGCTGCCGGGACTGGCCCGGCTGCGAAGCGGGTCATCCGCTGCCTGCGAAGAACGCGCACGCGTTCGTCGAGTTCGGTAACCGGCTCGTCGGCGGTGTGACGATTGCGGTGACACTGCTGGTGTGGCTTGCTGTGCGGCGCACACCTGCGCTGCCACGCTGGGCGCCGCGGCTCGCGCTCGGCGTCTTCGTCGGGACGCTCGCCCAGGCGCCGATCGGACTGCTCGCCATCGCGAGCGGCCTGCGGTGGCCGATCGTGGCGGTCCACCTGCTGCTCTCGATCGCATTGCTCGCGGCCGCGACCGTCCTGCTCCTCGAGGTCAGGGCGGCGGTCGTCGGCCGGGTCGAACCACTTGTTCCGCCGGAGCTGCGACGCCTCGGGCTTGCATTCGTGAGCGCAGGCTTCGTGCTCATCGTCAGCGGCTCTCTGGCGACCGCCGCCGGTCCGCATTCCGGCGGCGGCGCCGCCGACAAGATCGACCGGCTCGGACGGCTGCAGTCGCTCGTCTACGTCCATGCCGTGCTGGTGGGGATCTTCCTGCTGACCTTCCTCTTCAGCCTCGGCTACCTCGCAGCGCGCCGCGATCGCGCGCCGCGCATCTTCAAGCTCGGCGCAGCTGTGTTCGCGCTGCTGCTCGCCCAGATGGGGCTGGGAGAGCTGCAGTGGCGGACGCACCTCCCCTGGGGGCTCGTGCTCGCACACGTCTTCCTGGCGGCCACGGTCTGGGTGGGCACGGTCGCCCTCGCGACGTTGTTCTTCCGGCCGAACGTAGACTTCGCCGATCGCTGACGAACTTCGCATCGTCGACCGGCCGAGCCTGCGCGAACCGGTTCTGATCGCAGCTTTTCGCGGTTGGAACGACGGTGGCCAGGGCGCCTCGCTGGCCGGCGGCTATCTCGCCAAGATCTGGGAAGCCGACCGGTTCGCCGACATCGAGCCGGAGAACTTCTTCGACTTCCAGGCCACCCGCCCCCACGTGTCCCTCGTCGACGGTCAGACGCGGCATATCGAATGGCCGGAGAACGCCTTCTACCACGCACCGATACCGGATCTCGATCGCGACGCCGTCCTGCTGCTCGGCATCGAGCCGAACCTCCGCTGGCAGACCTTCACCGCCATGATCATCGACCTCGCACGTGAGCTCGGTGTCGAGATGATGATCACGCTCGGGTCATTGCTCGCGGACGTGCCGCACACCCGACCGTCGCCGGTGACCGGGGGAGCGACCGATCCGGAGCTGGTCGAGCGCCTCGGCCTGCAGCGCTCGCGCTACGAAGGACCGACCGGCATCGTGGGCGTGCTCCACGACGCGTGCAGCCAGGCGAGCATTCCCTCCGTGAGCCTCTGGGCTGCCGTCCCCCACTATGTCTCGCTCGCGCCGAGCCCGCGTGCCGCGCTCGCTCTCTGCCAGCGCCTGGGCGACATTCTCGGGACGCAGATCGACACGGGCGAGCTGCAGGAAGCTTCCGAGCGCTACAGCGAGCAGGTGACCGAGGCGGTCTCGTCCGACGAAGAGACCTCGGCGTACGTCGAAGAGCTCGAGCAGCGTGCCGAGCTGCTGGAAGAAGAGGAGGACATCCCCTCCGGCGAGTCACTCGCGGCCGAGCTCACGCGCTTTCTGCGCGAGCGCGAGCGCGGCAACGGCGGGCCGGAGCGCGGTCCCTCGGAGCAGCCCTAGGACGAGCTAGTCGCCGGCGACGTCGCGCCGTAGGAAAACGACGTAGGCGCTTGCCAGCGGAAGCGCGATGTACAGCGCGCACACCCACAGCGCGCGGATCACCGGCGACCAATCGGCAGGAATGCGCAGGAAGCCGTGCCAGGCTTCGAACTGGGTGCCGAGCAAATATGGGCGAATGGCCTCCGTTCCCGGGAGCACTCCGAGGAGCTGCATCAGAAGCGCCCACATCAACGCGCCGACCACCGCCGCCGCGCTGTTGCGCGTCACCGTCGACAGGAGCACGGCGAAAGCGGCGATTCCGGCAAGCGGGAGCACGTACAGCGCGAGACTTCCGGCCAGCAGAGCGACGCCGTGTGCTGCGGAGACCTGCGTACCGGAGAGGGACGTGAGTGGATGGAAGCCCCAGGCGATGCTCCCGGCGACCGCGCCGACCAGCCCCATCGCGAAGACGATCACGAGCGTGTACGTGATCGACGCCAGGACCTTGCCGGCGAAGATCTCGCCGCGGTTGCGCGATCGCGTGAGGATCGTCTTCAGCGTGCCGTTCTGGCTCTCGGACGCCACGATGTCACCGGCGACGAGCGCCGTGATCAGTGGGAAGCCCCAGATCGACATGAAGAACAGGACGACGAACGGCGTCGCGAGGCCCGTGTCGCGGATGTAGCGGCCGAGCGGAACGTCGTTCGGTCCACCCGACTGGAGTAAGAGGACGACCACGAAGATGAGCGGCACCGCCATCGCCGTGCCCAGTCCCAGGTAGGTGCGCTTCTGGGCGAGCAGCTTCACGATCTCCCAGCGGTACACCTTTGCGACCGCGGCGGTCACGCGACGATCGCTTCGCGGTCGTGGTCCGACGATTCCCCGCCCGTGAGCCTGAGGAAGAGCTCTTCGAGGCTCGCCGTCTCCGGGATCAGCGCCGTGATGCCGATCCGGGCCTGCCCCAGCGCGATCGCGGCCCGCGCGACGGCCTCCTCGTCGGCCGTGAAACGAAGCTGTCCCTCTTCGAGAGCGACTCCGTCGATGCCCTGTTGGGAGAGCAGAACGAGCCGCGCCCGCTCCGAGTCGGTGGCGCGCAGGCGATAGCCGGTCGCGGCCGTCGCCAGGAGCTCTTGCAGCGGTCCGTCGTACACGATGCTGCCCTTGCGAATGATCGCGACGCGGTTGCAGAGGTCCTCGACCTCGTTGAGGAGATGGCTCGAGAGCAGGATCGTGATCCCCTCGCCCGCGAGGCGGCGAACGAGATCGCGCATGTCACGCATGCCCGCCGGGTCGAGCCCGGTGGTCGGCTCGTCGAGGAGAAGCAGCCTCGGCTGGCGCAGGAGCGACGCGGCAATGCCCAGCCGCTGGCGCATGCCGTGCGAGTAGCCGCCGACCCGATCCTTCGCCCGGTCGCGAAGCTCCACGATCTCGAGGACGCCGTCGATCCTGGAGCGGGCGCCGTCACCGTCGTAGTCGGCCAGCAGCTCCAGATTCTTCCGTCCCGAGAGGTACGAATAGAAGCGCGGGCCTTCGACGAAACCCGCGACTCCGTCGAGCGCGCGGGCGCCGTCCACGAGTGGATCGCGGCCGAAGAGCTTCGCGGAGCCGGACGTCGGCCGGATCAGACCGAGCAGGATCCGCAACAGCGTCGTCTTGCCCGCACCGTTCGGGCCGAGGTAGCCGAACACGTCGCCACGCTCGACCGTGAGGTCGACGCCGTCCACGGCAACGATGTCGCCGTAGCGCTTGACGAGCGCCGTCGTCGAGATCGGGAGAGCGTCGCTCACTTGAGCGCGCGGGCAGCCGATTCCGCGGCGGCCGGCGGCAATGACCCGGCGAGGACGAACGCCACTCCGTTCCGCTGCCACTCGATCGCGGTGCCGAGTTGGGTCGAAAGCTCATGACCGGTCAGTCCGTCGAGCGACACGGACGGCAGGGCCGACATGGGTCCGCTCTGCGGAGTGCCGGTCGCATCTGCCTTGCGCTCGACGACGACGATCGCACCGAGGCCCTGTCCATAGACGACGAGCGCGCTCTTCCCTCCGAACGTGCGGACGTCCTTGCGCGGCAGTCCGACGAGCGTGTCGGGAGCGACCACGGGGAAGTCGACGGCGGCCTGGACAGCGGCAAGGCCGGTGGCGGCATTGGCCTTGTCGGCACCGCTCTGCGGATTGGCCGCCGAGCTCAGATCGACCGTCTTCGCGCCCGCCGGCGGTGACACGTCAACGGCGCTCGACGGCACGGAACCGTATGTCACGTCCGTCGCGGCGAGCTCGAGCACGGGCTTGGAGCTTCCCTGCGCGTAGACCGCGACCCGGAGCGGCACACCTTGCTCCGCATCCCAGGCGAGCTCGGCGTAGCCCAGCAGCCCGCCGTCGTGCGTCGGTGAGATCTTCACGTTGTACGCCGGTCGTCCCGCAATGTCCGTGGGCTGCGCCCCGGAGACATCTGCGTGCTGGCCGAGCTTCGACAGGAAGTCGCTGATCTGCGTGAGCGACGGGGCCGCGCCGGTGTCCGGCGAGGACGAGCCCGTCTTCGCGGCTGGGAGGTTGAACGTATAGACGGTGTTCGACGAGGCGTCATACGCCGTGACCTTGTCGTGGTTCCAGACAATCTGAACGTCGCCCGCGTCGGACTGCAGCTCGAGGCGGCCGCGCCCGTCGTTCGTCAGCCACAGACGGCCGGTTGCGCCTGACATCAATGCCGAGGCGTTGCCGCCGAGGAGGGAGCCGGACGGGAACAGGCGGTTGGTGAACCGGATCTTGGCGGTGATCCCCGCTGATTTCGGTGCAGCCAGGGCGTCGTGAACGGCCTGCGCCAGCGGCTTAGGTGCCGGCGTCGCGCCGCTTCCTCCTCCGGCAGCAACGGCCATTGCCGTTCCTCCCACCGCCACTGCGAGTGCAACGATGGCGAGGACGATCAGACGACGGGTTGAGAGCGTGCGCAGAAGTTTCACGGCAATCCTTTCTCGTGCGATTCCTGCTCCGTTGTACCTTCGAACTCTGAGAGATCTCTGAGAGCGGGCAGCTCGATGGTGAAGCGCGCTCCTATGACGTATGCCCGGCCGCCGTGGCGTTCGGCCGTAGCCCGCACGATTGCCAGCCCGAGCCCTGAGCCGGACTTGCCGTGGTGGCCGCGCCAGAAGCGCTCGAAGGCCCGCTCGCTTTCGTAGGGCTGGAGCCCCGGGCCTTCGTCGGTCACCGTCAGCCGTGCAAGCCCGTTGTCGCCCGCGACGGCAATCGTGATGCGGCCGTCCGCCGGCCCGTACCGGCGGCCATTCTGGAGGAGATTTTCGACTGCGCGTCCAAGTGCAGCCCGGTCGCCGCGCACCACGACCCGCTCGGGCGCGACGACCTCGACTCCGTCCTCGCCTGCGGCGGCGGCAAAGGCAAGCTCGTCGAGGTACACGACCTCCTCGGGCACGGCGGCGTCCGATTCCTCGCGCGAGAGGACGAGCAGGTCGTCTGCGAGTCGAGCGAGCCGTTCCGCATCGTGCTCGAGCTCCTCGATCACCGCGGGTGTCGCGCCGTGCCGGGCGATGTATGCGACGTTGCCGCGCAGCGCCGTCAGCGGCGTTCTGAGCTCATGGGACGCGTCGGCGAGAAAGCGCCGTTCGCCGTCGCGTGCGCGTTCGAGGCTCGCCAGCATCGCGTTCAGCGTCCCTGCGAGCTGTCCGACTTCGTCTGCGGACGAAGGCTGAGGCAGCCTTCGCCGCGAGTCTCCCGTGCGCTCGATCTCCGTTGCCGCGGTCGCGAGCCGGCCGAGAGGTCGCAACGCCCGCCGCATGAGGAGAGCGACGACGCCGGCGCCGAGCACCGCAGCGAGGACGCCTGCGAGAACAACGAACAGATGCAGGCTTGCGAGCGTTTCTTCCAGGTCTCGCGTGGAGGCCGCGACGACGACAGCTCCCCCTGCGGCGGGACCGCCGAGGTCGGCCAGAGGGGCCGAGTAGACCCGGATCCGTTCGCTGCCCAGCTTTGCGTACGAGTATCTGGACCGCCCGCTGCCGATTGCGCTGCTCACAAGCGCGTTGGCCTGCAGGACTCGACCGCCGAGCGAGAGGGAGCGCGCGACGATGTTGCCGCGGCGGTCGACGACTTCGACGATCAGCTGTGTTCCGCCGACGGGCGAGTCCAATGCTCCTGGAGTGGTCAGCAGTGCGGGCGCCGATGCGTTCAGCTGGGCGATCTCGACCGCCCGCTGCCTCAGCGTGTGATCGAGGGTCCGGTTGAGATGGCGTGAAACGAGCAGGCTGATCGCCGCCCCGACGACGACAAGCGAAATCAGGATCCCGAGCGCGGCCGCGACGACCGAGCGAAGTTGAAGCGACCGTCCTCTCACCGGCCGAGCACGAAGCCCACGCCTCGGACCGTCTCGATCAACGGCGGCTCACCGAGCTTGCGGCGAAGGTACGAGACGTAGCGATCGACTGCGTTGAAGCTTGCGACGGTCCGGCTGCCCCACACGCGTTCGAGGGCGAGGTCGCGGCTGACCACCTGTCCCGGATTCCGCAGCAAGAGCTCCAACAGGTCGCCTTCGCGTGCGCTCAAGCCGAGTTCGCGTCCGCCGCGCTGCGCGCGTCGGGAGCCTAGATCGAAGACGACGTCGCCGTACGCAAGGATCTCGCTCGGCTCACGGC
>CATPAS010000133.1 GCA_955652075.1 uncultured Gaiellaceae bacterium
ACGCAGCAGCCGGAGCTGCTCAAGGACATTCCTCCCGAGTTGCTGCGCCAGGCGACCGCGGATACGCCGGAGCTCTTCGACATCCTCGAGGAGCTCGGGCTGAAGTCGTCGCTGTGCGTCCCGCTCGTGGCCCGAAACCGCGCGCTCGGCTCGATCACGTTCGTCTCCGCCGAGAGCGGCCGTCGGTACGAGGAATCCGATCTCGCGACCGCACAGGACCTGGCGCGCCGCGCCGCCATCTCCGTCGACAATGCCCGCCTGTTCCGCGAAGCCGAAGGGGCGCGCCACGATGCACAGGAGTCCCTCGCCGTCGTCGACGCCGTGTTCGCTGCGGCGCCGGTCGGGCTGGCATTCATGGACACGAGCTTCCGCTATGTGCGGGTGAACGATGCGCTCGCGGCGCTGAACGGACTCCCTGCCGAAGAGCACTTCGGCCGTACGCTCCGAGACGTGCTCGGGGACGAGCTCGCCGACGAGATCGAGCCGCTCCACCGCCAGGTGCTCGAGACGGGCGAGCCGATCCTCGACCTCCATGTGGAGCGCGCGCAGCTGGCGGCGCCCCGCGAAACGCGCAACTCGCTCGTCAGCTACTACCCGGTCCTCGACGTCGACGACAACAAGATCGGCATCGGGGTCGTGATCACGGACGTCTCCGAGCGTGAGCAGGCCCGCGCCGCCGCCGAGCGTGCCGGCGCGCGCTTGGCCGTGCTTGCGGAAGTAGGCCAGACCCTTGCCTCCTCGCTCGACTACGAGTCGACGCTCGCGAGCCTTGCCTCTCTCCTCGTGCCGCGGTTCGCCGACTGGTACGCAGTCGACATCCTCGACGACGACGGTCAGTTCCGGCGGCTCGCCGTCGTGCACTTCGACCCAGCGAAAGCGACGTGGGCCGAGAAGTCGCGCGACCTCTATCCGCCCGACCTGGCGGAAGCCGAAGGAACCGGCCGCGCGGCGCGTACGGGCGAAGCGGTGCTCTACAGGACGATCTCCGACGAGCTCCTCTCCTCCTCCACGAAAGACACCTCGCATTACGAGATCCTGCGCGAGCTCGGAATGGCGTCGGCGATGGTCGTCCCGCTCACCGCCGCGGGACGGACCTTCGGTGGGCTCATGCTCGTCTCCTCCGACCCCGCTCGCCTCTACGACGAGGACGACCTCGAGTTCGCGAAGCACCTCGGGCGCCGCGCCGCGGTCGCAGTCGACAACGCGCGCCTGTATCGCGCCGCCGAGGAACGTGCGCGTGCAGCCATCGTCGTCCAGCACGTCGCCGACGGCGTCCTGCTGGTCGATGAGGACGGAATCATCAGGCTCTGGAACCCGGCGGCGGAGCAGATCACCGGCCTCGCGGCGACGGACACGGTCGGCCGGAGCGCGGCAGAGGTCTTCTTGTCCTGGGAGACGGTCGCGGAGCTCACGATGCACGGCGAGCCGCGCCCGCAGACGCAGCCCGTCGAGATCAACGGTCGCGAGCTGTGGCTCTCGATCACCGGCGTCGCCTTCGAGGGCGGAGCCGTCTTCGCGTTCCGCGACCTGACCGCGGAGCGCGCTGTGGAAAAGCTGAAGTCAGACTTCGTCTCCACTGTCTCGCACGAGCTGCGCACTCCTCTTGCTGCGATCTACGGGGCTGCGCTGACGCTACGGCGCGAGGACGTCCTGCTGCTCGAGCCGCAGCGCACCGGTCTGCTGGAGGTGATCTCGAGCGAGTCCGACCGTCTGGCGCGGATCGTGAACGACATCCTCTGGGCGAGCCGGCTCGAATCGGGGACGATGCAGACGACAATCGAGAAGTGCGACGGCATCGAGATCGCGCGCAGCGTCGTCGATGCCGCTCATCACTACATCCCGCCCGGCATCGAGCTCACGATCAAGGCTCCGAAGAAGGCGCCGCTGGTCGCAGCCGACCCGGACAAGGCGCGCCAGGTTCTGACGAACCTCGTCGACAACGCGGTGAAGTACTCACCCGACGGCGGCAAGGTCAGCGTCGAGGTGACGGTCGCGGGATCTCAACTGCGCTACGCCGTTCGCGACGAGGGCCTCGGCGTGCCACCCGCCGAGCATCGGCGAATCTTCGAGAAGTTCTACCGGCTCGATCCGAATCTCACCCGTGGCGTCGGCGGCACCGGCCTTGGTCTCTACATCAGCCGCGAGCTGCTCGACCGGATGGGCGGGCGCATCTGGGTCGAGTCGAGCGGCAGCGGCGGCTCGACCTTCTTCGCCGAGCTCCCGGTCGCCGCCTAGCAATCCCCGTCCAGCCGTGCAAGGGTTGTCAGATGGGCGCAGTGGTCTGGGCCGAAACCTCTGACGACGACCGGGACGACGCCGCGGAAACGGAGGCACACGGCGGGGTCGACGAGACCTTCGCCTCGCGGAGGTTAAGGCGCTGGCTCAGGGGGATGTTCGGCGGAGGCCAGGCGGCCGACAGGCCACCCGAGGAAGAACAGGACAACTAGGGGCAGATGCAACGAGACGGCCCGAAGGCCGTCTCGTCGACAGGTGTCTCCTAATTGGGGGGCCCGGCCGGAGGGCCCTCGTCCACGTACGTGGTTCGGCGGCGCGTCCAGTACCCCGGACCGCCCCAGGACTGCCAGAACATCAGCGCGATCAGGACGCTCGCCAGCCCGACGCCCATCAGGATCCAGCCCACCGTGTGAATGTCGACTG
>CATPAS010000134.1 GCA_955652075.1 uncultured Gaiellaceae bacterium
AACTTGCGCATATTGAGATCCTGCTTTCGGGAGTGGGAGCAACCCACGAACGGCTGCCGCACTCCTCTGATCGGCGCTGCGCTCCTACTACGAGAGGGCGGGACGGCCTACCCGCTTCGTACTTTCGCGTCCCCCGAAAAAGGGGATGCCTATGCCCCGGGATCCCGGCTGTCAGTCAGTTTGGTAGTAGGGCCAGCCCGAGAGCCACGCACGAAGCGCATGTCTGTCCACCACCGTGTCGAAGCGGAGCACCTCAGGATTGCCGGGATCCTCGCCTACGCGGAACGAGCCGCCCGCAGCGGGGACAAGTCGTTGCTCGGTGTCAAACCCGTCGGGCGCCCCCGCGAAGATGAGCCACGGTTGGTCCCCGCGCAGGACTATGCGGAAGTTCGTCGTCCACGGGTTATGCGACCGGTAATGACCGGCGATCGCCTGCAACTCGGCAGACGGCTCGGGCAGCGGTCGCGCCGCGGCTCCCGAGCGGACATAGCGCTGGCCGCCGTGCCACAGTTCGGGGGTATCGTTCGCTCGCCGCGCGACGTGTAGAGGAAACCGATCGAAGACCGCGTCTGACGCGAGGAAGAGGTCATGCTCGAGCTCCTCGAGCCAGATCTCCCGGCCGTCGTAGAGAAGCACCGGGCCGTTCTTCGACGCGGCTATCTCGAGTGGTTCGCCGCCGTGATCATCCGGCCTGTATGCGCCGGCAAGGTCGTCCTGGACAGCGATCACAGCGTCGTCTCCAGGCTTCTCTCCGTCTGCGATGCGGATCACCGTTCGAGCGAGTGACATCGGATTCGACCCCATGCCGTTCTGCAGCACGATGACGCCGAGGTTCGCGTCCGGGTCCGCCTGCATGCCTGCCAGGTAGCCGACCATGCCGCCGCCGTGCCCGATGAAGCGGCGCCCATCCACGTTGCGCATCACCAGGCCGTAGCCGTAAGCGGCGTTCCCGTCTTCGCCGGGAGTCCCGGCGCTCATCTGGGCGAATGCCTCCTCGCTGAGCAAGCGGCCGTTCGGACCTTCGCCTCCGCGCAGGAGCAGTCTCACGAAGGCGCACATGTCCGTCGCGGTGGAGGCAACCGAGCCGTCGGCCGTTTCGGTCTCCAGCCACGTCGCCGGCGCAAGCGGCGCATCGGCGTGGCTCAGCCGATCGTCGTGGAGATACGAGTACCCCACGGCCAGTCGGGCGCGGATGTCGTGCGTGATTGCCGGCTCGGTGACGAACATCTCGAGAGGGTCAAGAAGGCGAGCGCGGATGACGTCGCGATACGGCCGGCCGTCGATTGCTTCCAGCACGAGCCCGAGCGCTTTGTACCCGACGTTGGAGTAGTGGAAGCGCTCCCCCGGCGCAGAGAACGTCGGCAAGTCGCGTAGCGACCAGACCTGGAACGCTGCTTCCGGGGTTCCGTCGATGCCGGCCACGATCCCGGCGGTGTGGGACAGCAGGTGGGCAATGGTGATCGGTGCATGGCCCGCAGGCTGTGGCACCGCGAACCACGGGAGGTAATGCTCGACGGGTGCGTGCAGGTCGATGCGCCCCTCGTCGACCAGTTGGAGAATCGCCACCGCGGTGAACGTCTTGCCGATGGAACCGATCTCGAACAGTGTTTCGTGAGTGACCGGCTGACGCGACGCGAGCTCCGCGAATCCGTAGGTGCGGATCAGAAGTGTGCCGTTTGGATCGGTGAGACCGAGCGTCAGTCCCGGCGGTCGGCCGCGCTCCATTGCATTCCGAACGGCATCGTCGATGGCCGTTAGGCCGGCGTCATCGATCACGCGGCCATCGTAGGCGCCCGAGATGTAGATCGATCAAGCGCCGGCGCCGAGCGCGGAAGGATGCAACAGCGGCACCAGCGGCTGCCAGTCGGCGCGGAGGATCGCGACCAGTGACGGAGGTGTGATCAGCACCGCTACCTCGCGCTCTGGTCTCGGCACTCGTGTGGCGTAGCCGGCGGCTGTCCAGACGAGCAGCTCCGAGCCGAGTACCAGGCAGGGTGCTTTCTCTTGCAGGACGAATGCGCCATCGGGGAGCTCGTCGATCGGGGCCTCGTGGCGGAGCTGCGCACGTGTTTCCGGGTCGACGCGCTCGGTGTGGAGCTGCGCGTCGATCGCGTCCGCTCCGACGTGGCCGCGATGAAGCTCGCTCCAGAGACGGGTGAAGCGAACGAAGTCTTCGTGGCGGCAGAGCGCACATGGTCGATGCCCAGCCGCGAACGCAGTCGCTTCGTCGAGAAAGAACAGCTCGGTGAAGCGGCCGGGCTGCATCAGCGGGCTGCGCTGCCGGCCACGGAACTGAAGCCGACACGCGATCCAGCGCTTGCCGCTGTACCTTCGGCGGATGCGCCCGCTCGCGTCGTGCAGACAGCCACGGTTTCCGTAGACGAGACCGCGCCCCGGCTCTGCCACCAGCTCGCCGAGCGGCGTGACCCGGTTTTGCAGCGTCATCCGGGCAGTTGCATTTGCAGGGCGTCCGGCAGCTTGTTCAGGCTATTCTGCACGCATCAACAGAGAGGAAGGGCTGCATTGGGCTCCAAGAGACAGACGACGATGGCGAAGCTGACACGCGAGCGCAAGGTCAAGGAGAAGCGCGAGCTGAAGGAAGAGAAGAAGGCCGCGGCAGCCGCCGCGAAGGCCGCAGGAACCTACTCGTACGACGGCGAGCCGGTCGAGGCGCCCGCGGAGATCACGCCCGACCCGGCTGACGCAGCGCTCGCTGCTGACTCGGCAGTCGCCGCGTCGAGCGAAGATCGCTAACGGTCGCGAGTCAGGGCGAGCC
>CATPAS010000135.1 GCA_955652075.1 uncultured Gaiellaceae bacterium
ATCACGTTCGTGCCCTGGTCGGCCAGCCGCCCGAGGATCCGCTTGCGCGTGGCGGCCGCAAGATCTGAGTCATGGTCGCTGATGTAGACGAGATCCGGATCGGCCAGCTGCAGCTCGTGTACGACGACGTCGCCGAGAACGACCAGTTCACTCCCCTGTGACTCGACGAAGACACTCGCGTGACCCGGAGTGTGCCCCGGTGTCGGCACGAGGCGAACCCCGGACGCGACCTCGAGCTCTCCGTCGACGAGCACCACCAGGCCGGCGTCGTCAAGCGGTTCGACGCGGTCGCCCAGATGTGGCCTCTGCTGCAGCGACTCCTCCGACATGAAGTACGACCAGTCGTCCGTGGCCACGACGTAGCGCGCATTCGGAAAGGTGCCGTCCCAGCCCACGTGATCGACATGCAGATGCGTGTGCACGACGAGATCGATCTCGTCGGAGCTCGAGCCGGCGCGCGCGAGCGCGGCGGGAAGGTGCGCGCCTGCGCCCGGCATGAACGTGCGCGGCTCCGGTCCGAGCCCGGTGTCGACGAGCACCGTCGTACCGCCGCCGCGAATCAGGACGGCGTTGACCGGCAGCCGCCATTCCTCGGTCGCGTCCAGGGCGGGGAACGCCTCCCCGACGGTGGCGAAGCTCCCCTCCCCATCGACGAGGGCCAAGATCTCGAGCGCACCGACTCTCACAGCGGCAGCGACTTCCTGCCGGCAAATCCCTCGTCGACTCGGTGCCAGTACTTGATCTCGTCCTCACCGAGCTTCCAGCAGAGCAGGACCACTTCGCCGCCACGCGTGGCGGGAAAGTCCAGCAGCCCTTCCTCGAGCGACTTCACTTCTGCGCCCACGGCGTTGATGCGCTCTGCACATTCGGAGATCGCGGCCGCTTCGCGCTGGATCGTCTCGGCCACCTCGTGCAGGTCGCTCGGGACCATGTCGCCGCCGTTTCCGGCAATGCGCGTGACGAGCTCCGCCTGCTGGAGCTGAGCTTCGGTGAGATTGCGTCGATGCTGGACCATCCGCTCGACGATCGGCCGCAGTTCGACGAGGGACGCGTTGGCCTCATCAGGCGTGAAGGTGCGAGGCATTCGACCGTATGATCATGCGGCCGTGCGCGCTGGTCAAAGGCAAGCGCTGGACATCTACCTCTGGAGCCGCGCGGCGATCTGGATCGCGGCGATCTTCGCCTTCTTCTTCTTCGAGCCCAATCGGCATCCGAATGCCGACCGCTGGGACACAGCGCGCCTGCACGATCTGGGCTACTTCACCGACATCTGGGCCCGCTGGGACAGCGACTTCTTCCTGCGCATCGCCCAGAACGGCTACGACGATGCGTCCGCTGCGTTTCACCCGCTCTATCCGGCGCTGATCGCCCTGCTCGGCCGCGCCTTCTTCGGCCATTACATCCTCGCGGGCCTCGTCGTCTCCCTGCTCGCCTGCCTCGGGTCGTTCGTGCTCCTGCACCGCCTGGCCGAGGAGCGCCTGGATGTGGAAGGCGCGAGGCGCACCGTTCTGTATCTCGCCGTGTTCCCGATGGCGCTGTTCCTCCAGGCCGTCTACAGCGAGTCGCTGTTCCTCGTGCTCGTCCTCGCCGCGTTCGCGCTCGCGGAGCGCAATCGGTTTGCCGGTGCCGGGGTCGTCGCGGGGCTCGCGATTCTGACCCGAGCGGCCGGGCTCGCGCTCGTCCCAGCGCTCGTCCTGCTGGCCTGGCGTAGCCGCGACCGTCTCCGCGCCTTCGCCGGCCTTGCGCTGGTGCTGCCCGTTGCAGCGATCTATCCCCTCGTGCTCTGGCAGCAAGTCGGCGATCCGTGGGCCTTCGCGAACGCGCAGGACCGCTGGCACCGGCACCTGTCGCACGCCGGGCCTCTCGGCGGGCTCTGGAACGGTCTCGTCGCCGGCTGGCGCGGCCTGGAGCAGTTCGTCGTGGGACACGGCACGCACGTCTCGGCTGCGAATCCCATGCATGCAGCGGCCGAGAACATCCAGGCGCTCGCGTTCCTTGCCGTCTTTCTCGTCCTCACGGTCGTGGCATGGCGTCGGTTCGGCGCCCCCTACGGGCTGTTCGCCGCAGTGAGCCTCGCGATCCCCCTGAGCTACCCCAGCTCCCGCTGGCCGCTCCTCTCCCTGCCGCGCTTCGGGCTCGTCATCTTCCCGCTCTTCCTCGCTCTCGCGGCGGTGACGGCGACCAGGCCGCGGCTGCACACCGCTGTCGTCGCCTGCAGTGCGCTGTTCCTCGGAATCGCCGTCGTGCAATGGGCCCTATGGCAGTGGGTCGCGTGAGGGCCGCGGATCTCGACGCGGTCACATTCGACGCCCACGGCACGCTCGTCAGGCTCGCCGATCCCGTCCCGGCGCTGATGGACGTTCTCTCGGAGCGCGGAGTCGAGCGCACGTCTGAGGCCGTGCTCGCCGGCTTTCAAACAGAGGCCGCGCACTACGCTCCGCGCGCAAGCGAGGGCCGCGATGAGAAGAGCCTGGCACGACTGCAACGGGAGTGCGCCGGCGTCTTCCTCGAGGCGGTCGGGGCGGAGCTCGACGCGGAGGAGTTCGCGTCCGCCTACGTCGGCGCTCTCCACTTCGAAGTCCTCCCGGGAGTGTTCGAGTCGCTCGAGCGTTTGCGAGCGCTCGGCTTCGAGCTCGCCGTCGTGGCCAACTGGGATCTCAGCCTGTGCCGGCTGCTCGATGAGATCGGCCTGGCGCGTCACTTCTCCGTTGTCGTCCACGCTGCAGGCAAGCCGGCCCCCGACGGGCTCCTGCGCGCACTGGGCGAGCTGCAGGTCGCTCCGGCGCGTGCTCTGCACATCGGCGACGACGAGACCGACCGCGCGGCCGCGTCCGCCGCCGGCGTGCGCTTCGTACCCGCGCCGGTTCCCGCGGCAGTGACGGCGATCCGATGAGGGCGCCGCTCGCACTCTGGGGTAGCTTCGTGCTCGCGTTCACGACCCTGAGCTACACGCTCCGCTTCACAACGGGCAAGCCCCCGAAAGACCTCCTCTACAAGTGGTCGACCGTCGTCGGGAACCTGATCCAGTTCGCGATCATCGCAGCGATCGTCTACGGGATCTCCGGTCTCACCCGCGACCGCCGCCGAGCGCTTGCGCTACGCCGCCCGACATCGTGGCGCACCGCGTTCAAGATCGGGATCGGGATCGGTGTCGGGATGATCCTGCTCTCACTCCTCCTCAACCC
>CATPAS010000136.1 GCA_955652075.1 uncultured Gaiellaceae bacterium
ATGGTCCACAGAGTGACGCTCATTCCCGGAGACGGCACCGGGCCCGAGTTGACCGAGGCGACACGCCGGGTCCTCGAGGCGACGGGCGTCGAGTTCGACTGGGACGTCCGGGAAGCCGGGGCCGACGTGATGGAGAAGTACGGCGGCAATCCGCTTCCGAACGAGGTCCTCGAGGCGATCCGCGAGACCGGCGTGGCGCTCAAAGGCCCGATCACGACCCCGATCGGGGTCGGCTTCCGCTCGGTCAACGTCGCGCTGCGGAAGAGCCTCGACCTCTACGGCCAGGTGCGCCCCTGCAAGACCTACCCGGGCGTACGTACCCGCTTCGACGACGTCGACCTGATCATCGTCCGCGAGAACACCGAGGACCTGTACGCCGGGATCGAGTACGAGGAAGGCTCCGACGAGGTGCTCGAGCTGATCGAGTGGATCAAGGCTCACGGCGGCGACCTCGCACACGAGGACGCCGGCATCTCGATCAAGCCGATCTCCGTCACGGGCACGCGCCGGATCGTCCAGTTCGCCTTCGACTACGCGCGACGCAACGGTCGCCGCAAGGTGACGGCGGTGCACAAGGCGAACATCATGAAGTTCTCCGATGGCCTGTTCCTCCGCGTCGCCCAGGAAGTCGCTGCGGAGAACGACGACATCGAGTTCAACGATCGCATCGTGGACAACATGTGCATGCAGCTCGTCCAGCGTCCGGAGGAATACGACGTCCTCGTGCTACCGAACCTCTACGGCGACGTCCTTTCGGATCTCTGCGCCGGAATGATCGGGGGGCTCGGGCTCGCTCCAGGCGGAAACTTCGGCGAGAACATTGCGATTTTCGAGCCGACGCACGGCTCCGCGCCGAAATACGCAGGCCAGAACAAGGTCAACCCGATGGCGCAGATGCTCTCCGGAATGCTGATGCTCCGGCACCTCGACGAGCGCGAGGCCGCGGACAACCTCGAGCGTGCGATCGCCGAGGTGATCCGGGAGGGCAAGAGTGTCACTTACGACATGAAGCCGACGCGCTCCGACCCGGGCGCCGTTGGCACGAGCCAGGTCGCCGATGCGATCATCGAGAAGCTCGGAGTGCGCGTATGAGGCGCAAGGTGACCGTCGTCGGCGCGGGGAATGTCGGCGCGACGTGTGCGCAGGTCCTGGCCGCGCACGACTACGCGGACGTCGTTCTCGTCGACATCAAGGAAGGCCTTCCGCAGGGCAAGGCACTGGACATCAACCAGATGGGCGCCGTGCTCGGATACGAGCCGCGGGTACAGGGGTCGAACAGCTACGACGAGACTGCGGGCTCCGACGTCGTCGTCATCACTGCAGGTCTGCCGCGCTCCCCCGGAATGAGCCGGGACGACCTCGTCGCCACGAACGAGAAGATCGTCAAGGACGTGACCGAGAAGGCGACCGCCAAAAGTCCGGACGCGATCCTCATCATCGTCTCCAACCCGCTCGACGCGATGTGTCACGTCGCAAAGAACGTCTCCGGCCGGCCGAAGGAGCGGGTGTTCGGGATGGCTGGGATCCTCGACACCGCCCGCTTCTCGACTTTCATCGCCTGGGAGGCGCAGGCCTCCGTCAAGGACGTCACCGCCATGGTCCTCGGCGGGCACGGCGATCAGATGGTTCCGGTCGTCAGCGCGACGACGGTCGGCGGAATCCCACTGCGAAGGCTCGTCGGCGAAGCCGACATCGACGCAATGGTGCAGCGCACCGCGAAAGGTGGCGGAGAGCTCGTCGAGCTGCTGGGGACGTCCGCCTGGTACGCGCCGGGGGCAGCTGCCGCACAGATGGTCGACTCGATCATGCTCGACGAGAAGCGCGTGCTTCCCTGTACCGCCTATCTCGAGGGCGAGTACGGCATCGACGGCCTCTACATGGGCGTGCCGGTCAAGCTCGGATCCCGGGGCATCGAGGCGATCTACGAGCTCGACCTGAGCAAGGACGAGCAGGCGATGCTGAACGAGTCGGCCGGCGCAGTCCGCGAAGTCGTCGACCTGCTCGCTTCGTAGCGATGGATCTCGGTCTCAAAGGCCGGACTGCGATCGTCACCGGCGCGTCCTCCGGCATCGGCCTCGCGACAGCCGAGGCGCTTGGGGCCGAAGGGGCAAACGTGACGATGTTCGCGCGGCGACGCGATGTCCTCCAGCGCGAGGCCGACCGTATCGGCGCGCTCGGCGTGCGCGGCGATGTCACGAACCCGCGAGATCTCGAGGCCGTCGTGCGGCAAACGGTCGCCGCGTTCCGCGGCATCGACGTCCTCGTCTGGAACAGCGGCGGTCCGCCGCCGGGGCCTGCGATCGGGATGAGCCCCGAGTCGCTCGAGGAGGCAGTCGAGCTGCTCTTTTTCCCGGCATTGCGCCTGGTCGATCTCTGCCTGCCCTATCTGGTTCAGAGCGCGGGCGGCCGGATCCTCATCTTCACGTCGGTTGCAGCGAGAGAACCGGTCGGCCATCTCGCCCTGAGCAACGCCGTGCGCCCTGGCGTCCAGGGCTGGGCCAAGACGCTTTCCCGCGAGCTCGGCCCGCGCGGCGTCACCGTGAATTGCGTGGCGCCGGGCCGGATCGACACCGCGCGACTCGCTCAGCTCTACCCGCAAGGACCGACCGAGGCCGACCTCGAAGCGATCCCGGTGGGCCGCTGGGGCACCCCGCAGGAGTTCGGTGACGTCGCGTGCTTCCTCGCCTCCGACCGCGCGCGTTATGTGACCGGGACGACCGTGGTCGTCGACGGCGGCCTTTCGCGGGGCCTGTTCTAGCAAGTGCTCGGCAGGGTGCTGTCGCCGCTCCGGCTGGCCTCGGCTGGGCTGATCGTGCTGATCGCGACACTCGCGATCCTGGTCACACGCGGAAGCGACCAGTACATCGAGATCCCGGACGACGCTCATCCGCTGGCGGATCTCGTGAAGGTGCCGAACCCAAAACCGGACCAGGACAAGGGTGGCATCTACTACGTCGACGTCCTGCTCAGGCCGGCATCGCTGCTCGAGTCATACGTCTCCGCCGTTCGGCCCGAGGGCTCGGACCTGATCGCCCGCACGCAGATCGTCCAGCCGGGAATCTCCGATCAGCAACGCTTCAAGCTCGACCTTGCGACCATGAAGATCTCGCAGGAGGTCGCGTCTGTCGTCGCCCTGCGGCAGCTCGGTTACCACGTTCCCATCAGTGCCGCCGGTGTTCGCGTCGTCGCCGTGACCTCGGGCTCACATGCCGCTGGATTGCTTCAGCCGGGCGACGTCATCGTCGCGGCCAACGGCAAGCCTGTGCTCACACGCACCGATCTCGCCGCCGCGCTCGCTCACCTCAAACCCGGGAACGTGGTCAGGATCAAGGTTCTCCGTGGCGACAAGAACCTCACGTTTTCCATCCGGACGACGGCCGACAGCCAGGATCCGAAGCGGACGATCATCGGCGTCTTGCCGATCCAGGCGCTGCGCGTTCGCCTGCCGTTCCGAATCGAGTTCAACCTCCGCAAGGTCGGCGGGCCGTCGGCCGGGCTCGCGTTCGCGCTCGAGTTGCTGGAGAAGAAGGGACGCGACGTCGATCACGGCTACAAGATCGCCGCGACCGGCGAGATCCAGCTCGACGGATCGGTGACCCGGATCGGCGGCATCAAGCAAAAGACCATCGGCGCGCGGAAATCGCACGTCGACGTCTTCCTGGTGCCGGTCGATGGGGAGAACGCACGCGACGCGAAGCGCTACGCGGGTGGCCTTCGGATCATCCCTGTGAAGAGTTTTCAACAGGCGTTGCAGGCGCTGGCAACACTGCCGCCCAAGCCCTAGAAGCGAGCAATTTTCGGCGAGATCGAATCTGCCGGAAAATGCTGAGTTTTCGTGTGCGGCAACCCTTGTCTGCACGACCCACCTTCGTAGTATCACCGCTTGTTGCTGCGGCCCTAAATCTCTAGGCAGGGGAGAAACTTGAGCAAGCGGAACGATCTGACGTGCGACGACTGCTACTTCCGTCGCGCCGGGCTCTGTGCCCTCCCGACGGACGCGCCCTGCCCGACCTTCCGGCTCCACAGCCGGGGATCACTGGTCCCACCACGCCAGCCACGCCTCGTCCCGAGGCCGCTCGGCGACTTCGCTCAGGTGGCCGCCGGCTAGACCGGCAGCGGCTCGCGGACGAGGGCGGCGAGCCTGCGCACGCCTTCCTTGATCTCGTCCGGAGAGACAAAGCTGAAGGCGAGCCGCGCCGTGTTCTGGGCGCCGCCGAAGTCGGCGCCGGGCACGTACGTCACGCCCGCCTCGCCGGCCGGCCCGAGCAACGCGGCCGTGTCTGTTCCCTCGGGGAGCTCGAGCCAGATGAAGTAGCCGCCTTCCGGATGGCTCCAGCGGGCACCTGGTAGCTCCCGTTCAAGCGCTTCGAGCATCGCGTCACGGCGAACGCCCAGCAGTGAGCGCACACGCTCGAGATTCGGCTCGAAGTTGCCGCGGCGCAGAAACTCGAACACCGTTGCCTGACCGAGCAGCACGGGCGTGATGTACGTCGAGAGGGCCAGCGCTTCGAGCTCGCGTTCAAGTGGCGCCGGCAGCACGAAGTAGCCCACACGCAATCCCGGCGCGATCGTCTTCGAGAAAGACGAGGAGTAGGCGACGCGCTCCCCACCCTCCAGTGCGAACAGCGTCGGCAACGACGCTCCCTCGTAGCGGACGAGCCCGTACGGATCGTCTTCGAGCACGAGCAGTTCGTGCTGCCGCGCGAGCTCGACGAGGCGGTGCCGACGCTCGAGGCTCAGCGTGCGCCCGCTCGGGTTCTGAAAGGTGGGAATCGTGTAGAGGAACGCCGGTTTCTCGCCCACGCGGAGCGCTTGGTCCAGCGCATCGGGCTCGAGGCCCTCGTCGTCCATCGCGACCGGCGTCGTCTCGACGCCGTGCGCCGCGAGGATCTTCAGCGGCCGGTCGTAGGTCGGCGCCTCGACGAGTACGCGCCCGGCCCGGAACCGCTCGGCCAGGAAGACCATCCCTTGCAGCGAGCCGTTCGTGACCAGCACCCGCGCCGGATCCACGCCGTGGCGCTCCGCGATCCACTCGCGCAGCGGTTGGTATCCCCCGACGGGGCCGTACGAAAGCACAGTCGAACCATCCCGTTCCACCGCCGCGCGTGCGCAGCTCGCGAGCTCCTCGACGGGGATGCACTCGTGCGCTGGGTTGCCGCGGGCGAGAGAAATGGTCTCCATGCCACCGAGTCTAGAACGGACCCCGGCGATTCCCGCCGAGCTTCAACTCCGCCGCGTTGGGACGAAATGCGTAAACCGCGCCCTCGGCGTCGGCTCCGAAGACCGTGCCGCCGACGGTGACCATGGCCGCGACGGTGCGGCCGGCCGTGGGAGCCGACCACAATCGGGCCCCAGTCGCGGCGTCAAGAGCGTAGAAGCCGCCCGGGTTCCCGCCCGTCGCGAAGACAGCGTCTCCGACCACAAGCGGTGTTGCCTGATTGCCGTCCCCGACCGCCTTCGCCCAGAGCGATTGGAAGCGGCAGCCGGCTACGACCCGAAACGCACGCACGCCGTTCCCGAGTCGGCCTCGAGAATCGAACAGCACTGCCTGGGCCTCGTAGATCGTTTGCCGTGCCTCCGACCACGCCGGCGTCCCGATGAATGGGGAG
>CATPAS010000137.1 GCA_955652075.1 uncultured Gaiellaceae bacterium
TTCACTGCCTGCCCAGTAGCCTTCACGGCATGTTCACGGGCATCGTGCGCGAGCGAGGCCGGGTGGCGTCCTTCGACGGCGGCCGCCTCGTCGTCGAGAGCGGGATCCACGCCGAGATCGGAGACTCGGTCGCCGTGGACGGCGTCTGCCTCACCGTCGCCGAAGCCCGGAACGGGACCCTGGAGTTCGACGTCATGGTCGAGACGCTGAGTCGCGCGAAGCTCTTCGGGGGGCAGGTGAACCTCGAGCCCGCGCTGCGCGCGGGCGATCCCCTTGGCGGCCATTACGTCCAGGGTCACGTCGACGGGGTCGGGAGCGTCCGCTCAGTCGACCCCGAGGGTGACGGCAAGCGTGTCTGGATCGCCGCCGAGCCCGAGCTCCTGCGCTACCTCGTCGAGAAGGGATCGATCACGGTCGAGGGGGTTTCGCTGACGGTTGCGGCGCTCGACCCGGGCGGCTTCGCCGTTGCGCTCGTGCAGCACACGCTCGCGGCGACGACCCTCGGCGGCCTGGCTCCCGGCGACAAGGTCAACCTCGAGACCGACGTCCTGGCGAAGTATGTGGAGCGGCTCCTCCCGGGGCTACGATCCTCGGAATGAAAGTCGAGGAGAAGAGCGCCTTCGCCACGATCGAGGAGGCGATCGAGGACATCCGCGAGGGCAAGTTCGTCGTGGTCGTCGACGCGGCCGACCGCGAGAACGAAGGCGACCTGACGATCGCGGCACAGTTCGCCACGCCAGAGGCCGTCAACTTCATGACGAAGGAGGCGCGCGGGCTGATCTGCCTCTGCCTCACCGAGGACCGCTGCGACGAGCTCGGTCTGCGCCAGATGACGGAACGAAACGAGACGCCGTACGGCACGGCGTTCACCGTCTCCGTCGAGGCGCGCGAGGGCGTCACCACCGGCATCTCCGCTCCCGACCGCTCCCGCACGATCCAGGTCGCCGTCGACCCGGATGCGAAGCCCGACGATCTCGTGCAACCGGGCCACGTCTTCCCGCTGCGCGCCCGCCAAGGCGGCGTGCTGGCGCGCGCAGGACAGACAGAGGCGGCCGTCGACCTCGCCCGGCTGGCAGGGTTGATTCCGGCGGGCGTCGTCTGCGAGATCATGAACGAGGACGGCACGATGGCCCGCGTCCCGGATCTGGTTCCGTATTGCGAGCGCCACGGCTTGAAGCTGATCACCGTCGCTGACCTGATCGAGTACCGCCGCCGGCATGAGCAGCTCGTCGAGCGCACGACCACTGTTGCGATGCCGACTGCGTACGGCGACTTCACGGCGGTCGCGTTCCGCGAGACGCTCACCGGCAAGCACCACATAGCGCTCGTGAAGGGCGACGTCGAGGGCGCCGAGAACGTGCTCGTGCGCGTGCACTCCGAATGCCTGACCGGCGACGTCTTCCACTCGTTGCGCTGCGACTGCGGCGAACAGCTCGAGCTGGCGCTCGAGCGGATCGCCTCCGAGGACCGCGGCGTGTTGCTTTACATGGCGCAGGAAGGGCGCGGCATCGGCCTCCTCAACAAGCTACGCGCCTACGAGCTCCAGGAGAACGGCTACGACACTGTGGAGGCGAACCTAGAGCTCGGGTTCCAACCGGACATGCGGGACTACGGGATCGGCAACCAGATCCTCGCCGAGCTCGGCCTAACCACGATCCGCATCCTTACGAACAACCCGAAGAAGATCACCGGGATCGAGGGCTTTGGGCTCGAGGTGGTCGAGCAGGTGCCGATCGAGACCACGCCCACCGCGCAGAACGCGCACTATCTGGCCACGAAACGTGACAAGCTCGGCCACAAGCTTCATCACCAGGACCTGAAGTACGAGCCCCTGGAGGGCGAATGAACGAGCGCTGGCCGGGTCAACCGGCGGAGCTGGATGAACCGGAGGACAGCGAGGTCGAGGAGGAGCTCGAAGACGAGCCGCCTCCCGGGGAGGTCGAGCTGCCGCAGCTCCGTACCCCCGATGACGAGGACCAGCATGCGTACGGCGAGCTCGACATCCCGGACGACGTCAACCTGATCGAGGGCGAGCCCGACGGGACGCGCCGCGGCGTCGCGATCGTCGCCGCGCGATTCAACGGCGAGATCACGAACAAGCTGCTCGAGTCGGCGTTGGCGGAGCTGGGCGAAGCCGGCGTGCGTCGCGAGGCGATCACGATCATGCCCGTGCCCGGTGCGTTCGAGCTGCCGCTAGCAGCAATGGCGCTCGCGAAGACGCGCAGGTTCGCGTGCGTGGTCGCGCTCGGCTGCATCGTCCGCGGTGAGACGCCGCACTTCGAGTTCATCGCGTCGGAAGCGGCGAGCGGCCTCCAGCTGGCTGCATTGGAGACGGGCGTCCCGGTCGCGTTCGGCGTCCTGACGGTGGACATGATCGAGCAGGCGGAAGCCCGAGTCTCGAAGGGCGCGGAAGCAGCGCGCACCGCACTCGAGATGGCCGACGCCTTCGCGCAGCTGCGCGCCTCGGCTTCCCGCTGAGTCCCAAGAGCCACGTCCCGAACTGCAAGGGTCTGACCCCAGCCTTTTTGGGCTCGTCGGCTACACTGCGCGGCCGATGTCCAAGGTCTGCGCAGTCTGTGGGAAGAAGCCCGGCTTCGGTAACAACCGGAGCCACTCGATGGTCGCGACGAAGCGTCGCTTCAACCCCAACCTCCAGCGCGTCCGCGTGCTCCTCAAGGGCAAGGCGACCCGGGCATACGTCTGCACCCGCTGCCTCAAGGGCGGCAAGGTGCAAAAGGCCATCTGAGCAGCAACTTCCAGCGCCTCGCCGTGGTCTAATCCGGCCGTGGAGGCAGCTTCTTCGCTGTCGTCTCCGCTGGGACGGATCTCGATCTCCCACGAGGCGGTGGCTCAGATCGTCGGCCGCGTCGCGGCCGAGGCCTACGGCGTCGTCGGGATGGCGGCGCGCACTCCGCGCGAGAAGCTGCTGACGCGCGACCGGCTGCGGCAGGGGATCACCGTCGGCGGGAGCGCCGAAGACGGCATCACGATCGAGCTCCACGTGGTCGTCGAGTACGGGTTGAATCTTGCCGAGGTGGCGTCGACGCTGCGAAACCGCGTGCAGTACGAGGTCGAGCGCCTCACCGGACTTCCCGTGGCCTCGGTTGACGTGCGCATCCAGGACGTCAAGAAGTCGACAGCATGACTGACCGCGAGCGCGTGCAGGAGCTCGCGCACGGCGCACTCACATCGCTCGAGCGCAACCGGCAGCGCATCGACGATCTCAACGTCTATCCCGTTCCGGACGGCGACACGGGGACGAACCTCACGATGACGGCGCGCTCGGTGGTCGACGAGCTCGACCGGACGACGACCGAGGATCGCGAGGGCCTCGTCAAGGAGGTCACGCGCGCTGCGCTGATGGGAGCGCGCGGCAACTCCGGCGTCATCCTCTCGCAGATCATCCGAGGCGCGGCCGAAACGCTCCGCACGAACGGTGACGTCGACACGCGCATGCTCGCGGCCGCTTTCCGCTCGGCGAGCGACGCTGCGTATCGCGCGGTCCGTCAGCCGGTCGAGGGAACGATGCTCTCCGTCATCCGGGAGATGGCCGAGGAAGGCGAGAGCTCGGAGAACGACGGCCTGACCAAGGAAGAGCTTCTGGCCAGGCTCGTCCGGCGCGGCGAAGAGGCGGTCGAGCGGACGCCGCAGCAGCTCGAGGTTCTGCGCGAGGCGGGGGTCGTCGACGCGGGGGGCGCGGGCCTGCTCGAGATTGTGCGCGGGCTGGCCGCGACGGCGGCGGGCGAGCCCTTGCCCGAAGCGCCTATATGGCGCGAGGAGATCGCCATCGACGCCATTCACCAGGAGCTCTCGCCCTATCGCTACTGCACCACCTTCGTGATCGAAGGCGAGGAGCTCGACAGCGACGGAATCGAGCAAGAGCTCCAGCAGCTCGGCGATTCGCTGCTGGTCGTCGGAGATCCCGAAGCGCTGAAGGTCCATGTCCACACCGACGAGCCCGGCCGTGCTCTCGCGATCGGGACTCGTGCCGGAGTGATCGACCGGGTCGAGATCGCGAACATGCACGAGCAGACCGCGCAGCGCGAGCAGCGTCTGCTCGAAGCCGTGCCCGACCGTCTTCCGTCCACGACCGGAGTCGTGGCCGTGGTCGCAGGCGACGGCAACAGGCGACTGTTCGAGAGTCTCGGCGCGACGAAGATCGTGTCAGGCGGGCAGACGATGAACCCCTCGACCGCGAAGCTCGTGGACGCCATCGAATCGACGCCCGCCGCTGAAGTCGTCCTGCTGCCGAACAACTCCAACGTCATCCTCTCCGCCGAGCAGGCCGCAGGTCTGGCCGGCAAGCCGGTAGCAGTTGTAACGACCGACTCGCTGCCGGCGGGGCTCGCCGCGATGCTCGCGTTCGACCCGGAGCGTCCGGCCGCGGAGAACGCGGCCGCGATGAA
>CATPAS010000138.1 GCA_955652075.1 uncultured Gaiellaceae bacterium
ACGGCAGCGAGCCGAAGGCGAGCGACGCTCACAGCGCGGCCGCCGCCATTCGTACCGCGGCGAAGACCTACGCGTAGCCGGTGCAACGGCAGAGGTTGCCCGAGAGCGCCTCGCGGATGTCGTCGTCACTCGGGTAGACGTTGCGCTTCAGAAGATCGGCGGTCGCGACGACGAGCCCGGGTGTGCAGAACCCACACTGCACTGCGCCTGTGGCCACGAACGCCTCCTGCACCTTGTGCAACCTGCCGTCTTCGGCCAACCCTTCCACCGTGACGATCTCGTGTCCCTCGGCCTGGGCGGCCAGCACGAGACAGGCGCACACCAGCTTCCCGTCGAGAAGGACGGAGCACGAGCCGCACTCGCCTTGCTCGCAGGCGTTCTTCGACCCTGGGAAGCCGAGCCGCTCCCGCAGGGCGAACAGGAGACTCTCGCCCTCCCAGACGTCCGCCTCGCACTGCTCGCCGTTGACGTGCAGCTCGATCCTCATACAAGGCACCGGTCGAGCGCGCGCCTCGTGAGGATGCGAAGTGCGTGCCGCCTGTACGAGGCCGTACCGCGGACGTCGTCGATCGGGCTCGCGGCCTCGGCGACGCGTTGCGGAAACGAATCCGCATCTCCGAGATCCGCGCGCACGAGCGTCGGCACCGGACCTGCAGAGCCGAACGCAGCGCGCAACTCGCCGTCGACACGCATCGCGAGCGAGACGACCGCGATCACCATCGCGTTCCGCGGCCCGACCTTCATGAACGTCTGCCGGCTGTCGCTCGCATCGACGGAGACGCCGAGGATGAGCTCATCTTCAGCAAGGACGTTTCGCTTCGGCCCGACGACGAACTCCGGCAGGGGCACGTGCCGTTCGCCGCGAACGCTCGCGATCTTGACTTCGGCGCCGCACACGAGGAGCGGCGGCAAAGCGTCACCGGCGGGCGACGCCGTCCCGAGATTGCCGCCGATCGTTCCGCGGTTCCGGATCTGCGGCCCGCCGACGGTCCGCGCCGCCTCCGCCAAAGCAGGCAGCGCCTCGGCGAGCGGCGGCTCCATCGCCTCCGCATAGGTCAACCCCGCGCCGAGCCACACAGTCCCGCCCTGCCTGGTCCAGCCGCGCAGCTCCGCGACCTCGTTGAGGTTCAGGAGCGCGACGGGCCGGGCTCGGTCGAAATTCAGGTCGACCATCACGTCCGTGCCCCCCTGAATCGGCACGGCATCAGGACGCTCCGCCTTCAGGCGCAACGCCTCTTCGAGGCTGCGGGGCGTCAGCACGTCCACGGGCGCCAAGCGTACTTCGCCGTCATGGGAGAATCGCCTCGCCCGTGTCCAGCGATCTCTCCCGACGCCTTGCCGTGGCCCGCGGCGATGAGCCCGCCGACGTCGTCGTGCGCGGCGGCCGCGTTCTCTCCGTGTTCACGCGCGAGTGGCTCGACGCCGACATCGCAATCGTGGACGGATGGATCGCGGGGCTGGGCGAGTACGAGGGACGCGAGGTCGTCGACGCGTCCGGGCGCTACGTCGTCCCGGGTTTCATCGACGCGCACATGCACCTCGAATCGACGAAGCTGCTACCGGACGAATTCGCTCGGCTCGTGCTCCCCCTCGGCACGACTGCAGTCGTCCTCGACCCGCACGAGCTCGCGAACGTCCTCGGAACCGACGGCGTGCACTGGCTGCTCGATGCGTGCGAAGGACTGCCGCTCGACTTCTACTTCATGGCGTCGTCGTCCATTCCCGCCTCTGAGTTCGAGTCGCCGCGGCGCCCGCTCCTGAGCGGCGACCTCGAGAGCCTGCTCCGGCGACGCCGTGTCCTCGGGCTCGCCGAGATGATGAACTTCCCCGGCGTCATCAACGGCGATGCAAGCGAGCTGGACAAGTTGCGCCTCGCAGACGGCGTGCAGGTCGACGGCCACGCGCCGGGCCTGCTCGGCAAGGCGCTCAACGCCTACGTGGCGGCGGGCATCCGCTCGGATCACGAGGCGCTGACGGCCGAAGAGGGACGTGAGCGCCTGCGCAGCGGCATGTGGCTCCTGATCCGCGAAGCGTCGATGGCACGGAACCTGCGGGCGCTGCTCCCGCTCGTGCAGGAGTTCGGCACGAACCGCATCGCGTTCTGCACCGACGACCGCGACCCGGAGGACATCGCCGAGAACGGCCACATCAACGGGATGGTGCGCGAGGCGGTCGCGGAAGGTGTGACGCCCGAGGACGCGCTCGTGCTCGCAACGATCAATCCGGCGACGTGGCACCGGCTCTGGCACCTGGGAGCAATCGCACCCGGCTACCAGGCCGACGTGCTGCTCCTGCCTGACCTCGAACGGTTCGAGCCCGAATTGACGCTCAAGGCAGGCCGGCCTGTCGAAGAGATCCCGGAGCCCGACGTCCCCGAATGGGTCAAGCACTCCGTGCGCAACCTGCCGGTGAGCGCGGCGGACTTCGAGCTCCCCTGGGAGACCGGCAAGGCACGCGCGATCGGGCTCGTGCCCGACCAGGTGGTGACGGAATCGGTCGAAGTGGAGCCGACAACGGTGGACGGCTTCGCCGTAGCCGACACCGCCAACGATCTCGCGAAGATCGCGGTCATCGAGCGGCACCTCGGAACGGGCCGCATCGGTCACGGGTTCGTCCACGGTTCGGGGCTGCAGCGCGGCGCACTCGCGTCCACGGTCGCACACGACGCGCACAACATCGTCGTCGTCGGAATGAACGACGAGGACATGACGCGTGCGGTGGAACGCCTCGGCGAGCTCGGCGGCGGCATCGTCGTCGTGGACGGCGGCGAGGTGAAGGCGGAGCTGCCGCTTCCGGTCGCCGGACTGCTGGCGGACGCGCCGCTCGCGGAGGTGATCGACCAGAGCCTGGCGTGCAACGACGCAGCCCGTGAGGTCGGCTGGTCCGGCGCAACGCCTTTCTTGACGCTGTCGTTTCTGGGCTTGTCCGTGATCCCGAGCCTCAAGATCACCGACCGGGGGCTAGTCGACGTCGACCGCTTCCAGATCGTGCCACTGAAGATTTGAGCATCCTGG
>CATPAS010000139.1 GCA_955652075.1 uncultured Gaiellaceae bacterium
CGACCTCACCAGCGTGGACGCTGTGCCGTTCTTCAGCTGAGCGCGAAACGCTGCTCGGGATCGAGCCCGTTCGTCTCGGCGCCCGTGACCGAGTAGTTCGGCTCGGTCAGTGAAGCGAGGGACGCCGGCGAGGAGTACGTGACGGTCGCGAGCACGCGCGGCTTCGTCTTGGCGAAGCCGCCCCGGTGAAAGCCGCTCGTGTTGCAGAAGATGATCGTCCCTTTCGGCGCCGTGAACGTCACGGCCCGGTCGGCGGTCTTCTCGGCGAGCTCGTCCTCGGGCGGATAGTTGTCGCCGAGCGGACGCCACGGCCAGAGATGGTCGAGCTCGCCGCCGGGCGCGCTCCCGGCGACGTACTCGAACGGCCCGGTGTCCTCGTCGACGTCGACCAGGTACAGGAATGCCTTCAGCAGATGACGGTCGTTGAAGTCGCGATGCCAGCGCTGCGACGACTTGCGCTCGCTGTCCTCGATCGGGGGCGTGTACCAGAGGTCGACGTATTCGAGCTTCGACCACATGCCGACGTAGCTGTTGGCGACGTCGAGGAGCCGGCGGTTGTACCCGAGCCTGAGCCACGGATCGTCGAGGCCGAGCTCGACGCCGTACGCGTACTTGCGGACGAGAAACTCTTTGCCTTCACGCCTGCGCAGCGCTGCCTCGCCGCCCTTGCTCTCCGCCGCAAGCCCGGCCTCGGTCACCGCGGCAAACCGCGCAGCCTCAGCCTCGAGCTCGGGCCACACGGCCGCATCGCCGACGAGGTCCGCGAAGGGGACGACCGCGTAGCCGTCTTTGCGCAAGCGCTGCAGAATGTCCTGCTGCAGCTCATCGAGCACGGGATGGCGCCGCGCGAACTTCCTTCTGCTCGAGCGATTCGACAGTACGCGATCGTGAAGCTCGTACGTGGCCACGATTCCGCGGCGCTCCAGCGCCGAGGCCACGCGGTGGGCCCTCCGCGCGAGCTTCGTCTTCTGCCGATGCACCGTGGAAACCCTACCGGGGCGGCAGGTCCTCTAGCGTGTCGCCTGATGTCGCCGGGAGAGCCGAAGAAGCTGTTCGTCGCGCTGCGCGAGGCGCCGGAACGGCGTCGTGCTCTGGCCGCCGAAAGTGGCGCGGCGGAACGCTACCGCCTCTACGGGATCGATCAACTGGTCTCGCGCGGGCTCGAGGTGCGCCACAACCTCGAGCGAGCCGGACAGCCGCCCCTCTGGGCCCGGGCGACCGACGCGGCCGTCAACAGGACGCTGTACGGGATCGGCGGCTACGGCGGTGATTTCGCGTCGATCCTTGCCTCGCTCCGGCTCGCGAACGGCGCCGACGTCGTGCTTTCGACGGTCGACACGGTCGGCATTCCGCTCGTGCTGCTCGGGCGGGCCGGGCTCGTCCGTCGGCCGGTCGTGTACACGTCGATCGGGCTGCCGGAACGCTTGCTGCAGCTGCGCGGGAAGCGTGTGCAGCAGCTCTATAGGTCCGCGCTGAGCGGCGCCGCGGCGATCCTCGCGTACTCGGAACACGAGGCGGAGTGGCTCCGCGACTGGCTCGGCGCGGCAGCCTCGCGAGTGAGGTTTCTTCCATTCGGCGTCGACCTCGAAGCCTTCAGCCCCGACCCTTCGGTTGCGCCGACGACCGACGTCGTCTCGGTGGGAGCCGATCCGCGGCGCGATTTCGAGCTGCTGGTCGAAGTCGCTGCACGGCACCCGGAGCTGAGCTTCAGGATCGTTGCGTCGGCCGAACGCGCACGCACGCTCTCTGCGCTTCCTTCGAACCTCGAGGTCGAAACCGATCTCCCACTCGATCAGGCGCGTGCTCGCCTTGCAGACGCTCGCGTCGTGGCGCTGCCGGTACGCGACAACAGCTACTCCGGCGCGACGACCGTGCTGCTGCAGGCGATGGCGTTGGGCAAGCCCGTCGTGGTCTCGCGTACAGCGGCGATCGCGTCAGGCTACGAGCTCGAAGACGGCGTCAACTGCCGCCTCGTCGAGCCCGGTGATGCGGCTGCCCTCGAGCGGGTGATCCTCGAAACGCTGACGGGCGCGGACGCCGCTGCTCTCGGCACACGCGCCCGTCAAACCGTCGAGCGGAGTTTCTCCTGGGAGCGCTACACCGACACGCTCTGGGAGGTTCTTTCAGGCGTTACGCGTTCACCTTCAGGAGGATCCCGATCGCGGACTTGATGCCGAGCTTGTCGACCACCTGCATCCGCAGCCGGTAGACGCCTGCCTTCGTCGGCGTTCCGGAGAAGACGCCGGTCCTGGCGCTGAACTTGATGCCTTTCGGCAGAAAGCCCGGGAGCCCACCGAGGATCTTCCACCTGAGCGGGGCGACGCCGCCCGTGGCACCGAGCTTGGCGCGGTACGGCGTGCCGACCTTCGCAGCAGGCAACCGCTTCTTGACGACTGCGAGCTTCGCGGCGACCTTGAGCGGAACGTCCACTGCGTCCGTCAGGCCGAGCGAGTCCGTGACCTGGAACTTGAGCGGATACGTGCCGGTGAGTGCGGGCGTGCCGCTGATCTCACCGGTGGCCGCGTCAAGCGTGAGGCCGGTCGGGAGCGTCCCTTGAACGATCGACCACGAGTTCGCGGGCCGTCCGCCGGTCGACTTCAGCGCCAGCGTGAACGGCACTCCGACCTCACTCGCCGGTGAAACCGGTGCCGTGATCTTGAGGTGCTGGACGACGGAGAGCGTGTACGTCTGCGCGTCCGAGCGGCTCCCGTCGCTCACCTGGATCACGAAGGTGAAGTCACCCGTCGCCGTCGGTGTGCCCGAGACGAGACCGCTGGAGCCCAGAGTGAGGCCGGCAGGCAGGTTGCCGGACTTCAGCGTCCAGGCCTGGGAGCCGCCGCCACTGGCCGTGAGCTGGTAGCTGTACGGCTCGCTCGTGAATGCCAGCTTTGGGTTGAGCGCGTTCTGCTGGATTTTCAGGCCCTGCAAGATCGCGATCGAGAACTGCTTTTCCGTTGATTTCGAGTCGTGGCACCAAGAGACGCCGCCGCTCTCGACCGGAATGTCTTTCATCGCTACCCAAAATGTCCAGCTACCGGCCTGACTTGGCGTTCCGCTGATCAACCCGTTCGACGACACCGTGAGCCCCGGCGGAAGCCCACCGACGGTCGAGAAGGAGACAAACGGCACGCAGCCGGTTCCCTCGCGGCCTTTGAGTTGCACGGAATACGCCGTTCCGGTGGAACCTCCGGGACAAACCTTGATTAGCGTTCCAGTGCCCACGGGGCAAATCGAATCGTCGAACGCAAGCGCACTTGCACTCGGCACGACGACGCCGGCGATGGAAGCGGCTAGCACGAAGGGCAGCACTAGGCGGGTGAGGCGCATGAGACTCCTTTAGGTGTGGCGTCAGCTAGTACAAGTCCGCGGACCGGCGCAGGTTAGCGCGAATCGCGGACAGTATCCGGTGAAGTTTCCGCCCTAGTTGTAAAACGTCGGTTAAGACCAGATGACGATTTCCCAGACAACGAGAGCCTCCTTGTTCGGCGCCGCCGGGCCCGCTCGTGCGCTCGCGCGCCGCGGCCGCACCGAGGCCGACTGGCTGCGCACGCGTCGCGGCGGCGCCGACCTCGCGGTCTTCCACGAGTTCAGACCGCCACCGTACGGCGGCGGCAACCAATTCCTGCTCGCACTCGTGCGCGAGTTGGAGGGCCGCGGTCTCCGCGTCGAGGTCAACCGAGTGTCCGGCGGAACTCCGGCCTGCCTCTTCAACTCGTTCAACTTCGATTTCGCGCGACTGCGCCGCTTTGCGCGCGACGACGTGCGCATGGTTCACCGTGTCGACGGTCCGGTCGGTGTGTATCGGGGCTTCGATGACGGGACCGACCGGCGGATAGCTGGTGTCAATCATCAGCTTGCCGCGGCGACGATCCTGCAGTCCCGCTTCAGCCTCGAGAAGCATCGCGAGCTCGGCTATGACCTCCGTGCGCCTCTCGTCGTGCGGAACGCCGTCGATCACGCGATCTTTCATCCGCCGACAAAGCGAGAACCCTTGCCGGGTCGCCGGTTGCGCGTGATCGCGGCGAGCTGGTCGGACAACCCGCGGAAGGGCGCAGACGTGCTCGAATGGCTCGACCGTCACCTCGACGCCGATTCCTACGAGGTCACGTTCGCCGGCCAAACGCAGGCGAGGCTCGAACGTATCCACGTCGTTGGACCGCTCGCCTCCGACCCGCTTGCGGAGCTCATGCGCTCGCAGGATGTCTATCTCGCCGCGAGTCGCGACGATCCCTCCTCGAACGCGCTGCTCGAGGCACTGGCCTGCGGGCTACCGGCGGCGTTCCGTCGCAGCGGTGGACATCCGGAGCTCGTCGGAGAGGCGGGAATCGGCTTCGACGATCCTGAGGAACTGCCCGATGTCTTCGCGCGATTGGCGGCTGAGCTCGAGCCGCGACGTGGCGCCATCCGTGTTCCCGCGCTGGCGGACGTCGCCGACCGCTACCTCGAAGTACTGCGCGGATGACGACGGCGCTGCGCCGGCTGGCGCTCGGCGCATACGTTCCGGCACGCACGGCGAGGTGGCCCGACGTTTCGCGGCTGTTCGTCGTCGGAGACGACTTCGGCTGGTCGATCGACGACGACAGAGATCGACTGAGCGCCACCGCACGCCGGCTCGGCTACGAGGTCGCTCCCGCGACGTGGGCACGATTCGCCGAACGGCAAGCGGTGTTCCATCACGATCACTTCAGCGCGTTGCAGCCTCGCTGGCTCGAGTCGTCCCTCCTGCTCGGGCTCAGCTATTTCCACGGCCGGCCCGGGACGCCGGGCTATCCGGAGTTCGACCGCGCCTACGAGACCCTGAAGCGGCACGCGCAGCGAATCGACCGGGTGCAGGTCACGCATGCCGAGATGCACGAGCTGGTCGTGGGTGCCGGCATCGATCCGGCCAAGGTGCACCGGATCCCGATCGGAGTCGACCTCGAGAACTTCGCACTCGTCGACCGGGACCGGCGGTCGCGAGCACGAGCAGAGCTCGGGATTCCGCAGTCGGCGTTCGTCGTCGGTTCGTTCGTCAAGGACGGCGTCGGTCTGGGGAGTGGCGACGAGCCGAAGCTCGTCAAAGGGCCGGATGTTCTCGTTGCCGTGCTGGCGCGGCTGCGCGAGGGGATTCCCGAGCTCCATGTGCTCGTCACAGGCCCGGCACGCGGCTACGTGCGCCGCGAGCTCGAGAGCCGCGGCATCGCGCACCGGCACACGGTGCTCGGTACGCGTTCCGAGCTGGGCCGGGCCTATCACGCCCTGGACGTCTCCCTGGTCGCCTCGCGGCAGGAAGGAGGACCGAAGTCGGTGCTCGAGTCGTTGGCCGCCGGTGCGCCGCTCGTCACGACACGCGTCGGGCAGGCGCCTGAGCTGGTGGTCGACGGGGAGAACGGCTTGCTCGCGGACGTCGACGACGTGGAAGCGCTGAGGGCAGCCGTCGCTCGAATCCATGCCGATGCTTCGCTCGCCGAGGGCCTCCGTGCTGCCGGCCGGCTGACGGCGGAGGCAAACGCGGACGAGCGGCTGGACGGCCGCTGGGCCTCGCTGCTCGACGGCTTCGTGGAGAAGGGCCCTCAGCGTGTCGATTGACCGAGCCCGCCTCGGGCGCTATGCACGAGCCGCGTGGCGGTGGGCGCGCTTGCTCGTGCCAAGGCCCAATCGCGGCGGGCTACGCGTCTTCTACGGGCACGACCTCGTCCCCGCGGAGGGTGAACCTGTCGCCGGCGGCACGGCAAAATTCCAGCGGCTCGCACGACGCTTTCCCAACAACGCCACCGACTTCAACCTGCTCTACCTCGGCTCCACATCGCTGCCGCGCGATCTGGAGCCGCTGCTTCGGCTGGCACGACTGCGCGGGACCCCGGTGGTCGTCAACCAGGACGGTGTCGCGTATCCGGGCTGGGCGGGCGACGCAACCGATGAGCTCAACCGTCGCAACCGACGGGCGCTGCATGCGGCCGACCACGTCCTTTTCCAGAGCCGGTTCAGCAAGGAGTCGTCCGATCTCTTCCTCGGCGAGCCGGAAGGACGGTGGGAGGTCCTCTACAACGCTGTCGATGTCGACCACTTCACGCCGGCGGCGGAAGCGCCGGCCGATGGTCCCGTTCTCCTGCTCGGCGGCGACCAGACGCAGGCGTACCGGCTCGAGCTGGCCTTGCGCACGTTCGCGCGCGTCCTCGACGCCGAGCCCGGCGCACGCCTGCTCGTCGCGGGCCGGCTGGTTTCGCCCGTGGAGCCGTTGCTCGACGAGCTCCGGGTCCGCGACCGCGTCCAGCTCGTCGGCAGGTACTCGCAACGCGACGCGCCCGAGCTCATTCGGCGCGCACATCTCCTCCTGCATACCAAGGTCAAGGACCCATGCCCGAGCGCAGTGATCGAGGCGATGGCCTGCGGGCTGCCCGTCGTCTATCCGGCGAGCGGGGGAACTATGGAGCTCGTGGGCGATGTGGCAGGAGTGGGCGTTCCGCATCCGGACAGCTGGGATCGCGACGAGCCCCCTTTGCCCGAGGCGCTCGCCGAGGCGGTCGTCCAGGTCCTGGCCGCGCGCC
>CATPAS010000140.1 GCA_955652075.1 uncultured Gaiellaceae bacterium
AACGGATAGAGCTGCTCGAGCCTTGCGACCGCTGCCCGCGTTGCCTCCGCGCGCGCCTCATGCCCCGCGATGTCGTAGTAGACCTTTCCCGAGCAGAAGACGAGGCGCGTCACGTCCTCGTGCTTTGAAGTCGGATCGTCGATCACCTGCCGGAACGAGCCTTCCGCGAGGTCGGCAAGCGTCGAGGAGGCCTGCTTCAGCCGCAGCAGTCCTTTCGGCGTCATCACGACAAGCGGGCGACCCGCGGCGTCGAGAGCCTGACGTCGGAGCAGGTGGAAGTGCTGGCCCGATGTCGACGGATTGGCGACCCGGATGTTCTCCTGCGCGGCGAGCTGAAGGAACAGTTCCAGCCGTGCGCTCGAATGCTCGGGGCCGTTCCCTTCGTAGCCGTGCGGCAGTAGCAATGTCAGCCGCGTCGTCTCGCGCCACTTCGCCAGCCCCGCCACGATGAACTGGTCGATCACGATCTGCGCTCCGTTGACGAAGTCGCCGAACTGCGCCTCCCAAAGCACGAGGGCTTCCGGCGCGGCGATGGAGTACCCGTACTCGAAGCCAAGGCAGGCGTACTCCGAAAGCGGCGAGTTGTAGATCTCGAACGACGCGGTTGCATCGTCAAGGTTTTGAAGCGGCGTGAACGTCTCGCCGGTCTTGACGTCGTGGAGGACGGCGTGGCGGTGCGAGAAGGTGCCGCGCTCAGTGTCCTGGCCGGTGAGCCTGATCGGTATTCCCTCGACCAGCAGGGACCCGAGAGCAAGAGCCTCCGCTTGGCCCCAGTCGATGCCTCCTTCCTCGATCGTCTTCAGCCGCCGCTCGAGCTGGGCCATCAGCTTTGGGTGGACCGTGAAGTGCTCGGGCACGCGCAGCAGTTCGTCGTTCAGCTCGCGCAAACGATCGGCCGCGACCGCGGTGACGACGCCGTCCCCGCTCGAGAACGGGATCTTGCCCTCGGGCGGATGCGGTGCGCCGAACGTCGCCTTCAGCGCTTCGTGCGCCTGTTTCAACTCCGACGTGACCTGCGCAAGCAGCTGGTCGGGCTCCTCCTGGGTCACGACGCCTTCTTCGACGAGCTGCTGCGCGAACTGCTCGCGAACGGTCGGGTGCTCCGCGATCTGCGCGGTCATCAGCGGTTGGGTGTACGCCGCTTCGTCCTGCTCGTTGTGACCGTGACGGCGGTAGCCCACGAGGTCGACGACGACATCGCTTTCGAAGCGGCGGCGGAACGCCAGCGCGAGGCGGACGACAGACATCGCCGCCTCCGGGTCGTCGGCGTTGACATGGATGATCGGGACGTCGAAGCCCTTCGCGAGATCGCTCGAGTAGCGCGTCGAGCGTCCTTCGCTCGGATCGGTGGTGAAGCCGACCTGGTTGTTCGCGATCAGGTGGAGCGTCCCGCCGGTCGAGTAGCCCTCGAGCGCGGAGAGGTTCAATGTCTCCGCGACGCCCCCCTGCCCGGGGAAGGAGGCGTCTCCATGGATCAGGACCGGCATGGCAACGTTGGGATCGTGCATGCCGTGGCGGGTCGAGCGATCGGTCTGCTCCGCCCGTGCGCGGCCCTCGACGACGGGGTCAACCGCTTCGAGATGACTCGGGTTCGCGGCAAGTGTGACGGTGATCTCGCCGGCAGGAGTCGAACGCGTCCCACCGGCGCCCAGGTGGTACTTCACGTCGCCGGTCCCGCCTTCGTCGGTGGCGACGACTGCCTCGATCGTGCGCTCACCCTCGAACTCGCGGAGGATCGAGTCGTAGCCGAGCCCGAGCGTGTGCGCGAGAACGTTGAGCCGGCCGCGGTGAGCCATCCCGATCACGACCTCGTGCGCGCCGTTCTCCGCGGCGAGCTCGATCGCCTCGTCGAGCATCGGCACCATCACGTCGAGCCCTTCGATCGAGAACTGCTTCTGTCCGAGGAACGCGCGGCGCAAGTACTGCTCGAACGCTTCGACACGGGAGAGCCGCGTGAGCAGTTCCTTCTTCTCTTCTGCCGACAACGGCGTTCGGTACTTGCCGGATTCGATCGCCTGCCGCAGCCACACACGCTTCTCGTGGTCGGCGATGTGCTCAATCTCGTACGCGATCGTCCCTGTGTACGTGGCACTGAGGCGCGGCAGCGCGTCGGCAAGTGTTTCGCCCGGGACGTACATGCGCAGGACGGCGGCCGGAACGCGCGCCTGCAGCTCCGGGGTCAGCTTGGGAATCAATCGCTCGGGCTCGAGCGCAGGGTCCCCGGGCGGCTCCGACCCGAGCGGATCGAGGTGAGCGGCCAGATGGCCGTGCATCCGGTGCGCCTTGACGAGAGCCATCGCGGCGGCAACGGCTCCGAGGAGCTCGTCGGAGACGGGCTCCTCGGCCTGGGCCGGCGCCCGTGCGGGAGCAGCAGGAGTAGGTGCGGGAGCAGGGGGCGCAGCATGATGGCCGTTCCCGGCCGCCTCCAACAGGCGTGCGAGACCGGGATGGGTCGCGACAATGTCGCTGTTGCCGCTCTCGAAGAGCTTGCGCCACTCGCTCGGGACCGCTTCGGGATTCTCGAGGTACTCCTCGAACAGGTCGCGCGCGAAGCCCGCGTTCAGGCCGTCGACGTCAGTCACTACGTCCTTTGTAGCAACGAGGCGCGCTACCAGAGGGGATGGCTCGTGATCACGGCCACCGCGAGCCCGATCGCAAAGCAAGCAGCACCGATCGCGACCGCGTACGTCGCAAGCCGTTCGGCCCGACCGCCGATGCCGGCGGCGATCAGCGAGAGCAGGATCGCGAAGGGGATCAGGCGCAGCGGCCGGTAGGCCACCCCGGCGAGGCTGACGAAGATCGCAGCGGCCGCGAGAAAGCCCGCAACCGTTTCGGCCGGGCGGCTCTGACGGTAAGGCGCAGTGCTCACGTCCGCACCGTAACGCGACTCGTCCGGGCGTATCCGCGTGACGGGCGACCGTGCGGGCCGGGCCGGCGCGGGTGGATGCGCCTGGGCCGCCACGGCGTCGGATCGGAGTCGTCGGAGACCGATACGAGCGCAGCGGGCTGCTCGGGTTGCGGCTGGGACTTGATCGCCCAATAGACCACCCAGCAGAGATAGAGGATGGGGATCTTCATGATCACCATCAGCCAAATCAGCTCCCACACTATGGGCCGAGTTTACCGCTGAAATCAGCCTGCAACCGCGGCCTCGAGCCTTCCCTTGACCAGCTCCTTTCCGTGGCTGTCGTACTGCGTCACGTCGAAGGCCGCCCGCGCTCGGCCAGGCTTGATCCCTCGGGCGGACGCGATCCGCACGGGCAGCCCGGCGAGCGCTTCGTAGATCTCGGTGTACGCGTCCTGGTCGACGCCGATCCAGCGCGCGCCTGCGGCCGGCTCGACCCACGCGTAGGCGAGCTGCCGCCCCTTTCGGTCACGACACAGGATGTCGAGGCGTGGGTCGAGCAGCTTCCCGCCGAAGAGGCGGCCGGCCGAACTGCCGCACCACGGCGGCTTGCGCTCGCCTGTCGGATCCGTGCCGCCGTCACACGCGTACACCGTCCTGCGGCCGAGGTCGGCGAAGGTGAGGCTCTCGCCGAAGACGCCGATCCGCTCGACGACGACGGCATCGTTCCCGATTCCCACCCCCGTCGGACGGCAGCTCGTGAAGCGGCGACCGAGTGTCGTCCCGTCCAGCACGCGGCCGATCGCGATCACGCTTCGCGGGACGGGCGCGAACTCCGGTGCAGCTTCGCCGTAGAGCAAGCGCTCCGGCCGAGCGCCGCGACTGTCGCAACCGGCGAGCAGCACCACGGCGAACACGAGCGTGGCGAGGGTCAGCCGGTCCAGCCCCACCTGGCCACTCCGCCGTAGCTCGGATCGCTGCGATACGTGCGGTAGAAGATGTTCGTGCCGCAAGCCTCGCACTTCGCTTCGACGATCTGGTCCCCGCCGTAGAGCGACCGGTAGAAGATCATGCCGATGTGCGTCGCGCTCGCGAACGCGTCCATCACGCCGGCGGTCGCCTTGGCGACGACGTGGTTCGGCGCTCCGAAACCGTTCTTGAAGTCTCCGGCGGTATACGGTCCGTGCACGTTGCGGAGAGCGCGCCAGTAGTACCGGCCGTCCCGCCAGTCGTCGGTCGACTCGCGCCACGTCTTGAACGTCAACCCGGAGCAATCCCCGCCTTCGCCGTGCGCCGAGGGATCGCCGGGCGCGTCGTACGGGTACGAGTCGGCGTCGTCGTAGTTCCAGCAGCCTCCGCCCCACTGGTAGCCCTCGTACCGCGCCGCATTCGAGTAGTCCTGCGCGGCATCGCGCGTCATCGTGGTCATGAACGTCGGCGCGCCGTAGTTGCAGTTCGCCCAGAAGCGATGGTACGCCTGAGCGCCCGTCGCGCTTGCAAGCACGATGCCGACGCCGAACGCGACGAGAAACGCCTTCATCGGGACACCTCCAGATCGAAGCGGTCGACGGACAGACCCGCGGGCGTCGAGCCGAGCCGGTACAACGACGAGCCCGAGAGCCGGAAACGTGCCAACGGCGCCGACTCGGCCCACTCGAGCGACTCGACCGCGAAGCGGTTCACGATGCCGGCCCGGTCGAGGACGAGCACGACGTACTCGCTGCGATCGTCGGTGTACGTCTTCGTGACGACCACGAGGCGACTTCCGTGCGGCTCGGCGAGCTGCACCTCGCCGAGTGGCGTCGCGCTGGTGATGCGCCAGCTGCGCACGACCGCCGCGCCCGCGAGCTCGGCGAGCCGAAGCTCCCCTGCGCCGACACGCTCGACCACCACCTCGCGACCGTTGGCGAACGGCCGCCCGGGGCGGCCGTGGCGACCTTGCGCGGCCCGACCGAGGGCGGCACCACTCTCGGCGGCCGGCAGCCATTGCTCCGAAGGCTGCTGCTGAACAACCGGCCCCGCGGGACCTGCGGCCAGCTTGGCCCAGGTGCGATCGGCGAGTCGCTGAGCCCAACGCGGCGTTCCGTCAGCATGGAAGCTCCGCAGAACAGGAGCCGGACTCATGCGGCTCGGCGGCTCGAGGACGTCCATCATGCCTCCGGGCTCGAGGGCGAAGTCCGCCAGACCGCCGCTGACCTCGACGCTCGTCGCCTTCACGCTCGCACGTGTCCAGTGTTCAACTCGGGCATTCACTTGATCGAGCACCGCGACCGTGCCGTCGGCTGCAACGTCGAATGAGGAAGGGCCGATGAAGCCCAGCTCGCGCGAGCCGGCAAGTCCGGCCTCGCCGACCTCGCTGCCCCACCCGGCAGCGACAACCCGCTCGTCCGGGGTGCGGCTGCGGCCGAAGGCATGCGCGCCGAGGCTTAGCTCCTTTGCATCGCGTAGCGGGACGCTGCGTTGGGGCGCGGCGTCGCCGCCCGCCGGAACGGTGGTCGTCGCCCCGCTTGCGTCGTCGCGGAGCACGGCGTAGTAGGAAAAGCCCGCCCGCGACGACGCGATCTCGCGCGGCAGGTCGACGTAGTACCGGCCCTCGCTCGAGTCCTCGCCGCGCCTCAGAGTCAGCTGCTCGAACGGCCCGCTCTGGCCCGCGCGCACGTAGACCGAGCCCGAGCCGTCACAGGGCTCACCGTCTTCTCGCGGGGCGCAGACGATCGCGTACCGCAACGTGACCGGCTCGCCGGCCCTGGTGAGCACGGGCGGGATATGGACGGCATCGAGGCCCGGCGCCATGGGCGTCGGCCCGCTCGCCGCCGAGCTCGAGGTCAGGGCGATTCCCCCGATGACACCTGCGACGATCCCGGCCGCTCCCCCCGCGAGCGACCGGATGCCTGGTCGGCGCATGGGATTCCTCCTGGTCGGGATCGCTCCGACGGTACGCGGCCAACTCCAACGCGCGGGTAACGTCCTTGCAACAGAAGTGCGAAATCCACGTTAGGCCAGGCTCCGAAAAGGGGAATACGCCGCGAGATGGTGGTAGACGAACGCTTACAGGCGCTGCTTGAGCAAGGAGAGGAGCTCGGCTGCCTCGACCTCTCCGCCGTCAGCGAGTTCCTGCGGGAAGCGGATCTCGACGACGACCAGACCACGGGCTTCTTCGAACAGCTGGAGGAAAAGGGCATCGCGCTCACCGACGACTGCGCCCGCCCCGACGTCATCGGG
>CATPAS010000141.1 GCA_955652075.1 uncultured Gaiellaceae bacterium
CGCCGCACCCCACATATCCCTGGTGGAGACGTAACGCCACCAGCGGTTGTAGAAGCCGAACGCGATGAAGATTGCGAGCTTGATCGCGATGACGACGAGGATCGTGTCGATCATCAGGCGGTGGTAAGGGCCGGGCACGCCCTTGTCGAAGCGCAGCCAGAACGCGAGCCACCACGCAACCGCGATCAGTGCGGCGTCCGCGAGCAGCTGCCAGAGTCGATGTCTGTTGACTGGGATCACGAGGCCACCGGCGCCGACGCCTGAACGACCGAGACGACCTGCTCTTGCGTCGCCGCGTCGATGCCCGCCCAGATCGGGACGGAGAAGTTCTCCTGCGCGAGCTGCTCGGTGACAAGCAGCGAGCCGCGCCTGTAACCGAGATGCGCGAGGGCGGGCTGGAGATGCAACGGCGTCGTGTAGTAGACCGCGCTGCCGATTCCAGCGTCCTGCAACGCTGCGCGGATGCGGTCGCGCTCGAGCGAGCGGCAGACGAACAGGTGGTACACGTGGCCGGGCTCGTCCTCGGGAAGCTCGCAGACCGCGCCGAGCCCGAGGTCGGCGTAGCGCCCGGCTGCCTCGCGGCGCGAGGCGACCCAGCCGTCCAGCTCCGCCAGGAAGATGCGCAGCACCGCGGCCTGGATCTCGTCGAGGCGCGAGTTGTAGCCGATCAACTCGAAGTCGACCTTGTCACGCGAGCCGTGGAAGCGAAGCATCCTGACGCGCTCCGCAAGCTCGGGGTCATCTGTAGATACGAGCCCGCCGTCTCCGATGCAGAAGAGATTTTTCGTCGGATAGAAGCTGAACGTCGAAGCGATTCCGCCGCGCGCGATCTCCGGCGAGCCGAACGCCTGCGCTGCGTCCTCGATCACGGGGACGCCGAGCTGCCCGAGCTCGGCCAGCGGCGCCGGACGCCCGAAGAGATGGACGGCGAGGATCGCCTTCGTGCGCGCGTTGACCCGAGCGGCGACGTCCTCGGGGTCGAGATTCATCGTCCCGGCGTCCACGTCGGCGAAGACCGGGGTCGCACCACGACGCGCGATCGCCTCCGCAGTCGCATAGAAGGTGAACGCCGGGCAGATCACCTCGTCGCCGGCCCCGATTCCGATCGCGTCCATGACGAGCACGAGCGCATCGGTGCCGTTGGCGACGCCGACAGACTCTTTTACACCGAGATAGTCCGCCGCCTCGCGCTCGAACGCAGCCACATTCGGCCCGAGGATGAATTCTCCGCTGGTGAGCACGCCCTCGATCGCCTCGCGAATCCGGGGCAGGAACGGCTCGTACTGCGCCTTGACGTCAACCAGTGGAATCGCGCGCACCGCTCGAAAGTCTAGAAGACCGTCTCCAGCGCACCAGTAGATAGGCCGCGAAAGCGACGATCGCGGCGACGATCGCGTATTCCGCAAAGCGGAAGCCGTGGTCGAATCGCTGGTAGCTCTTCCCGAGCCCGTAGCCTGCTCCGGCAAGCGCGAAGGCCCAGATCGCCGAGCCGATCAGTGTCAATGCGCTGTAGCGCCAGAGCTGCATCCTGAAGACTCCCGCCGGGATCGAAATGAACGAGCGGACGACCGGCGTGACGCGGCCGATCAGCACCGCGAGGTCATCCCACCGGTCGAACCAGCGCTCCGCGCGGTCGAGCTTCTGCGGGCTCAAATGGAACCAGCGCCCGTGGCGTTCGAGCAGCGGCCGGCCGCCGTAGAGCCCGATCGCCCAGCCCACGATCGAGCCGACCAGATAGCCGAGCGTGCCTGCCAGGGCCATCACGACGTATGCCCACAGGTGCGAAGAGATTCGCGACCCGAACAGATCGACGTGCTGCCCGGCGAATGCTCCCGCCGCGAGCGCGCCCGCATAGAGCATCACCAACTCGCTCGCCGCGGGCAGCACGGCGTCGATCGCCATCAGGCCGAACACGGCGTAAAGCCCGTGGTTGCCGATCAGCGAAGTGAGGGAGCTCGTAAGGCCGGCGACCGGCACGCGTGGGAGGCTACCGGCGCAGCCGGAACGGGGCGGTGAGCTCCACCGAGCCGATCTCGTTCGTGGCGGTGGCGCTGAAGACGTAGCTGCCCGGCCAACCCGACCACGAGATCGAGCCGTCGCCCGCCGCCAAGCTGCGCGTGGCAAGGGTTTTCACGATCCCGCCGCCGGGTGTCTCGATCCGCAAGGCGACCCGGGCAGCCCTTGCCAGCTTGAAGGTCCCGGTGACCCGGCGGTGGCTCGCGGCGGCGGTCACGAACCCGAGCGTGTTGTTGAGCGCGAACTGGCGCTCGGCGACCGAGTGCCGTCCGAGATCGTCGTCTGCAACAGCCCTGAAGGTCCAATCGCCCTCGGGCTGGCCGGCGCCCGTCCAGTTGAACTTGTAGCTGCCGGCTGCGCGCGAGCCCGAATCCAGCGGGACGACGACTCCCCCAGGGCCGTTCAGCGTCGCCGTCACCCTCGAAGGCCGCACGAGCTTGTACGCGAAGGTCTGCGTGTCGTCCACACCGTCTGCGTTCGGCGACAGGACACGAGCCGGCAAGGCCGGTGCGTAGACGCCGTAATAGAACAGCGTGAGTGCCTCCGCGACGGCTCGCTCACCGCCTGGATCCGACGGCCTGTTCAGCAACGAGCCATCGAAAGCCATTGTCGTCGAGCCGCCCGCGTCGAGCGCGGACGCCGTGACGCAGCCGAGGCGCATCATCGTCAGCGCCAGCTCGAAGTTCGTCAGCCCGGTGCTGTATCCGGGCTGGCGGCCGTCGACCGCGACGAGCAGGATCCGGCCGTCGGCCGTCTGACCTACGCCGGTACGCGGAGACCGGTACGCAAGCTGCGAGGTCGTGAAGTCCTCCAGCGAGCGGAATACCGGCTTGCCCTGGCGGACGATGATCGGACCACCCCCGAGCGCCTCGGGGACGTTCGCCCAGGGTGGAGTGAGCGTGAGCAGCACCGTGATCTTCGCGCCGACCGGCGCTTCGGCGGAGAGAAAGCCCGCCTGCGCGCCCCGGGCGACGAGCACGGCTCCATCGGCCGGGATCGCCTGGTTCCCGCCGGTGACGTACTGCGTGACGGCGCCCGTCAGCGATGTGTTCGGCGTCGTCGCGGGAAAGGGCTGGATGATCGCCTGCGAACCGCCGTTCTCGGGCGGTGTGCGCGCGCCCCATGCATGCGTGTAGAGCGTCGTGCGATTGGGCCGCGGCACCTCGTTGATCCCGAGGATTCGCCGCTGGCCGGATCCCTGCCAGGTACCGGCAAGTCGCACGCGCTCGACGTGGAGCATGCCGTCCGTGTCGATGCCGACCATCGAGCGGAGGTCGACCGGACCGCTGTCGAGGATGCCGCCGCGGATGAGGCCACCCGTCGGATGTCCATCGGTCGAGCTGAAGAGATCGCCGTTGACGCTTGCGACGGTCGCATCTGCGGAGACCCGCTTCTGCATGGACGTCACGCGCTCGCGACCGAGAATGGCGTCGTTCGACAGGACCGGCTTCAGTGCGTACAGCCCGGTCGGCCTCGGCGCCGAGATCACGTTGATCACCACCGGCCCGTGCGCGGTGAACTCGACCTGTCGCGAGTAGATCACACCGGGAACGAGTGTCTGGCCACGGATCGGTACGTCCGCGCCGGCTTCCGGTGCGACCAAAAGCCCTGCAAAAAGGGCGCAGATGACGGCTCTACGAACCACGACCCCGCCCGAGGCTAGCTGAACGTGCTGTCGGCTAGTGAAAGGAGACTGTTAGCAGGATCGCCGTAATGATGAACGTCGCGCCGTCAACTACCCGCCGGGCCGCGGACTCGAGGGCTCGCTCAATTCCAGACCTTGACCTCGCGGTAGAGCGTGTCGCGCTGGACGGGTGTCTTGCCGAGGGTCTTGATCAGGTGGACGAGCTCCTCGGTCGAGGTGCGATGAGTCGTCCCTGCGGCCGAGACGACGTTCTCCTCGATCATCACCGAGCCCATGTCGTCGGCACCGAACCCGAGCGCGACCTGGCCGATCTTCATCCCCTGGGTGACCCAGGAGGACTGGATGTGTGGGACGTTGTCGAGATAGATGCGGGAGACCGCCTGTGTGAGCAGATAGTCGAACGACGTCGGCATGTCCTCACGGGCGACCTTGCCGGCGAGCCGGTTGCCGTCGTTCTGGAACGTCCACGAGATGAAGGCGCGGAAGCCGCCTGTCTCGTCCTGCAGCTCGCGGATGCGCCGCATGTGCTCGACGCGTTCGGCGACCGTTTCGACGTGCCCGTACATCATCGTGGCCGTCGTCGACATGCCGAGACAATGCGCGTGGCGCATGACGGCGAGCCATTCGTTCGTCTTCGTCTTCTTCGGCGCGATGATGCTTCGGACGCGGTCGACGAGGACCTCGCCGCCGCCGCCGGGGATCGAGTCGAGGCCGGCGTCGCGGAGGCGGGAGATCGTCTGCCAGAGCGTGAGCTTGCTGCGCCGCGAGATGTGCTGGATCTCCGGTGGCGAGAGTGCGTGTAGGTGGATCTTGTAGCGCGCCTTGATCGAGCGGAACAGATCCTCGTAGTACTCGATGCCGAGATCCGGGTGATGACCGCCCTGCATCAGCAGGCCCGTTCCACCGAGCGCGAGTGTCTCTTCGATCTTCTTGAAGATGACCGGCTTCGGCAGCAGGTAGCCCTCGCGCATGTCGCCGGGGCTCCGGTAGAAGGCGCAGAAGTCGCAGTCGGTGTGGCAGATGTTCGTGTAGTTGAGATTGCGGTCGATGATGAACGTGATCCGGGCGGGATCTGCCCTGCGGTTCCGAATCTCGTTCGCCGCGCGCCCAACGGCAACGAGGTCGCGTGACTCGAGCAGCGCAAGCGCCTCGTCGTCCGTGATGCGTTCGCCGTCGAGCGCCTTGTCGAGAATCAGTCGCACCTCTCCATTTCGGTCCTGTCTCAGGGACTGTCCCTTGGAGGTGTCCGTAACGGTCACGCCACTACCGCCTCACGGACGAAGCGCAGCTCCGGAACCTCGTCCAGCTCGCCGGCCTCGTGCGCCAGCTCCAGGAAGGTCATCAGCCCGGCGCGCTCGCGAGGGCCGAAGCGATAGCGCAGCTTCTCGAAGTAGCGGGCGAGGAAGCCGGCCGGATACCCGTAGCGCTCGCTCGCCTCGTAGGCCAGGCGCTCCGGCTCGGCCCGCGCCAGCCGCACGGATGCGACTAGAGCGTCCTCCAGCTCGGCCAGCCCAGCCTGCACGGGCTCAGGGCAGGCCCACACGGCAAACACCATGGGCAGCCCGGTGCGCTCGAGCCAGAGACGGCCGAGGTCGTAGTGCGGCGTCGGATCCTCGAACGCGGACTTGAGCGCGGCGTCGCCGATCAGGAGCTTCGCGTCGGCTTCCTCCCCGAGCGGCACGTGCTCGGCCTCCGGCAGCAGCACCTTCGTGAGCACGACCGAGGTGGCCGACTCCGGAGTGACCGCGATCGTGCGCACCTGCTCGAGCGGCTTGCGCGAGACGAGCTGGATCGAGTCCACCGCGCCCTCCGAGCTCACGCACAGGCGCGGCAGCAGCCGTAATCGATCTGCGTTCCGCGCGTATTCGATGGACGAGATCGGCGCAATGTCGAGCTCGCCG
>CATPAS010000142.1 GCA_955652075.1 uncultured Gaiellaceae bacterium
GGACGCCCGATCGCGGTCCCAAGCACGACCAGGACCGCGGGCGGTTCTATGGGGCGCTCGATCACGCGTATCGATGGCTGCTGGAGCACTCGCTTCGCCGGCGCTGGATCGTCGTGGCGTTGACGCTGGCGACGCTCGATCTTGGAGGGTGTTCAGGCACCTGTCTCATGTAACCATTCCTTGCCACTGATCAGAGCGGCTCGACGCGGTGCGCAACCGGCGGCGTGTGCCGGTCGCGCTCGCGTCGTCGGGCTAGGACGAAGGCTGGACGATGATCAGCGAGTTTCCGTCTGGATCGCGCAGCCAGAACATCGGCGGCACCGGCCCGCCCCAGCGGGTGACCTCGTCGTCGACGTCCACGCCGGCGGCCTTGAGCGCGGCGTGGTCGGCGTCGACGTCTGAGGTGTCGAGGCAGATACCGGTCTGGCTGCCGCCCGCCTCCTGGCCCTGGGGCGGCGGGGCGAGCGCGATCGTCGTCGCGGTCCCCGCCAGGGCAACCTCGACCCAGCGCATCGCCTCGCCCATCGGGACGTCGACCACCTTCTCGAAACCGAGCGTGTCGACGTAGAAGTCGATCGCGCGATCGGTGTCGGCGACGGTGACACAGACGCGGCCAACCTGCGAGAGGTTCAGCTTGGACGCAACCTTGGACATCTTGACCTCCTGGTCGTGGGGATTTGCCTATTAGACCGTGGCGAGGAAAGAAACTCATCGCCGGAGGTGAGGTGCCCATCCGGACACACTTAGACCGGCGACCTTACGATCAACCCGTCGAAACGGGCGGCTTGGGCTCACGCGGCGCTCGCCCCTGGCCACGCGCTGGAAGTGTCAGTGCGACGTCGGGCTTCGACCGCGGGAGAGCAGAATGAGCCCGGGAGCGCGGCCTGCGCCTTCATGGGTACCTCGCTCTTTCGTTGCTCCGCGGCGATGGTTGAGCCACGCGTGCTGGGCCGGATAGGTTGCGGAGGCAAGGATCACGCCGGCGACGAGGGCGCTGCCGACCACGAGCCGTCTTTAGCCGACGCCGCCTACCGTATCTTCTCTGCAGCTCCAGTCTGCGGCGCCGTCTCGAACGGTGCGTGCGAGGTAGGCGAGCACGTGCACGATCATCAGGACTCCCCAGACCACAAAGCTGACTACGTGCAGGGTCAAGGGCGTGCCCCCGCCGTGGCCAATGGTGATGAGGGCTACGCCGCTCGCGAGCAGCGACACGGTTGAGGCGACGAGGAGCGGGCCGAGCAGCCGCAGCGGAAGGCGTGGTGCGCCGTGGAGTCTGTAGGCGACGCTTCCGCTGTAGTAGCGGACGAACCGCCAGCCGGTGCTGGCGAGCTTGAGTGCAACGGGCGGCAGTAGCAGGAGCCCGAGGAAGATGTGCACGGAGAGGAACGAGCGGAGCGACAGGGTCGTGAGCGTCTCGAGCGCGAGCAGGAGGAGCAGGACGAGCGCGGTCGAGCTGGTGAGCCGCTCGTTTCCGTGTGGTCCCCAGCCGCGCGCGGTGCCGCGCCATTCGCGCCGCACTGCGCCGCTGTTCCGATCGGTCACGTGGTCGCTCCGTTCGGTTCGCCTACCAGTTGCCGCAGCGCCTGGAAGAGCGCTGCGAGATCGTGGTGTTCGTGCCCGTGGGCGCGTGCGAGGGTCAACATCTCGTCCGCCACTGCCGCGGAGGGCAAGGGGACGCGTAGCTCTCTTGCGGCTTCGAGCGCGAGGACGATGTCTTTCTGCATCAGTCCGATGTCGAACCATGCCTCGTCGGGGAGGTCGAGGATGAGTGGGAGGCGCGCTTTGAGCATCGGAGAGCCGATCGGGCTCTCCGTCATCACTTTGGCTGCCGCAGCTAGGTCGATGCCGCCACGTTCTGCCAGGAGCAGGCCTTCGGCGAAAGCGAGCATCTGCACCGCGAGGCTGATGTTGATCGCGAGCTTGAGTATGAGTCCTTGGCCGTTTTCTCCGATGCGTGTCGGTGTTCCGAGCTCGCGGAGGATCGGCTCAACGCGTGCGTACGCCTCCTCGTCACCGCCGACCATGATCGTGAGCGTTCCGGCTTGCACCTGGGGAACGCTTCCCGAAACCGGCGCGTCCAGCATCGCCGCGCCGCGCGCGCGTACGCGCTCTGCGAGCGCGCGGCTCGCGCGCGGGCTGACCGTGCTCACGTCGACCCAGATCTTTTCGGCAGCAAGGCCGGCCAGGGCGCCGTCGGGGCCTGCGGCAACCGTCTCGAGCACTCCGTCATCGGGGACGGAGGTGAAGAGGATGTCGGCGGCCTCGGCAACCTCGCGCGGGGTGCCGCGCCACTGAAGGCCCTCGTCCACGAGCCCCTGTGCGTGCGCTCGGTTTCGCTCCTCGCCGTAGACCGGGTAGCCGGCGGTGAGGAAACGGGCGGCCATGGTGCCGCCCATGTGCCCGAGGCCGACGAAGCCGATTCTCGTTGCCGTCGTTGTGGGCATCTACGCCTTCCCTTCGATCGTCAACGGCATTCTCGCCGAGCCCGAGGGTCACCAGGTCGAAGAGTCAACCTGATCGCGGCGTCGGAAGCCGAACGGGATGCTGCCTGTCGCGCGATTCTTACCAATCTCTCAGCCTCGTCTTAACGCGGCCTCATCCAACGATGGTTCCATGGGCGCATGGCTGCAACCGCGACGGTCACGCGCCGCCAGGCGATTTCGGTGGGCTCGCTGCAGCAGGCGCTGACGGGGGCCGGTGTCGAAACACCTCTTCCGCCTGTACGCGGGCGGGCATACGAGAGCGCTCTGGCAAGCGCACGCTCCCGCCTGGCTGCGGCTCGCCTTCGACGCGCTTGCCGGCGCACCGACCCTATGACGGCTGCCTGGCGCGTGGTCAGGTCAGCGCCGCTCACCGTCGGCTACCTGTTGGTGCTGTCGGCGACGACCGCTCTGTTGAGCAGCGCGAGCGTGCGGAGTGACGATCGGCTTCTGTTTGCGTTCAGCACCAATCTGTCCGAGTTGGCTCGCGCGCCGGCGCGCGTTCTAGTCGGGAGCGCCTTCTGGACGAGCGGGTGGGGTCAGTTCGCACTGTGGTCCGTGCTCTTCCTTGGGGTGCTCGCTCCGGTCGAGCGGCGGCTTGGCTGGCGGCGCACGCTGCTCGCCTTTGGGGCCGCACACGTCGGCGCCACACTGGTCGTCGCGGCCGGGCTCGAGGTCGCTCTCAGCGTGGGCGCCGTCGCGCCGACTGTCGCCTTCGCTCAAGACGTCGGCGTCAGCTACGGCTTCTTCGGCGTCGCAGCCATGGCCGGCTACCTGCTCGCCCCGCGCGTGCGGATCTGCTACCTCGTAGTGCTCGTTGTCTATCTGGCCCTCGCCGTGCTGCTCTCGCACACGTTCACCGACTTCGGTCACCTGACCGCGGTTGCGATCGGCCTCGCCTGCTACCCGCTCGCACGCGGATTCTTAGGAGACTCATACCCGCCGTTCAGAGCATTCCTAAGTCGGTCCGGAACACTCGATTTCGATACCGCGAATGCTTCGACCGAAGGGAGCGCGAAATGAGACAGACTATTGGTGTGCAAGCGCAATCCTTATTGCTCGCCGGCGCCCTCCGAGCCCGGCGCTTCCGCTGGCGGGTCCTCACCCTCGGAGTCGCCGCGCTCGTCGCGATCGGAGTCGTGACCGGCGTCGCGCTCGCGCAGAGAAGCGCGCCCCGGATCGGGACGGGGGTCGTCGTCGTCGAGACCGCGCTCGGGTACCAGGGCGGATCCGCCGCCGGCACTGGAATGGTGCTGACGTCGTCCGGCGAGGTGCTGACCAACAACCACGTCATCCGGGGCGCGACGACGATCAAGGTCGTCGTCCCGGGGACGACCCGTACGTACACGGCGAAGGTCGTCGGCTACGACGTCACCGACGACGTGGCAGTCCTCCAGGCGGTCGGGGCTACGAACCTGAAGACGGTCGCGACCGCCGGTTCGTCGAAGGTGTCGGTCGGCGACGTGGTGACGGCCGTCGGCAACGCGGGCGGGACCGGCGCGCTGACCTCCGCCA
>CATPAS010000143.1 GCA_955652075.1 uncultured Gaiellaceae bacterium
GCCGTCCCCATCCACGCAGACGACCGTGGCGTCGGGCCGGGCCGCCTTGGCGCCGACCGCGGCGGGCAGGCCGTAGCCCATCGTCCCGAGGCCGCCCGAGGTGATGAATGTCCGCGGCCGGTCGCACTGCAAGTACTGCATCGCCCACATTTGGTGCTGGCCGACTCCGGTCGTCCAGATGATGTCGTTGCGCCCGGCAGTCAGGCGCTGCAGCGTCTCGAGCACGGGCTGTGGCTTCATCATCTCGCCGCCACTGCCATAGCGAAGTGGGGCTTCCTCCCGCCAGCGGCGCAACTCAGCGAGCCATGGCTCCGTCGCGTCCGGACGGCTGAGTTCGCGCAGGTCGCGGCCGAGATCCGCCAGCACGCTCTTCAGCGGCCCGACGACGGGCACGTCGGCGTGGCGGAGCTTGTCGATCTCTGCCGAGTCGATGTCGAGATGGACGACCGTGGCGCCCGGGGCGAACGAGGCGAGCCTGCCGGTGACTCGGTCGTCGAAGCGCGCGCCGACGGCAACGAGCACGTCGCATTTGTTCATCGCCCAGTTCGACCATTTCGGCCCGTGCATGCCCGGCCACCCGAAATGCAGCTCGTGTGTCTCCGGGAACGCGCTCTTCGCCATCAGCGTCGTCACGACGGGCAGTCGTCCCAGTTCAGCGAGCTCGAGGAGCTCCGAGCACGCGTCGGCGTTGAGAACACCGCCGCCCACGTAGAGGACAGGGCGCTCGGCCGCCGCGATTCGGGTCGCGGCCTCGCGGATCTGCTTTGGGTGACCCCGCCGCGGCGGGCGCCAGCCGGGCAGATCGACCGTGTCGGGGTATTCGAAGTCGAGCTCGGCCTCCTGCACGTCGCGGGGGATGTCCACCAGCACGGGCCCGCAACGTCCGGTGCGGGCGATGTGGAACGCCGCCTTGATCACGTGCGGAATCTCTTTGACGTCTTTCACGAGCCATGAGTGCTTGACGATCGGGATCGTGATTCCCGTGATGTCGCACTCCTGGAAAGCATCGGTGCCGATCAGGTGAGAGCGCACTTGACCTGTGATGCAGACGAGCGGTGTCGAGTCCATCCAGGCATCTGCGATCGGCGTGACGAGATTGGTCGCGCCCGGCCCCGACGTCGCGATCGCGACGCCGACGCGGCCGGAGGCGCGCGCGTAGCCCTCCGCCATGTGACCTGCGCCCTGCTCGTGGCGCGCGAGCACGTGACGGATGGTCGTGCCGCGCGCGAACGCGTCGTAGGTCGGAAGAATCGCGCCGCCCGGAATTCCGAAGACGATCTCGACGCCCTCGGCCTCGAGCGAGCGAAGCAGGGCATCGGCACCGTTCATCCGCATGCTTCCTCCCGGTAGAACTCGGCGTTCGCCGCAGTCACCGGCAACTGCGAGAGCACGAGGTCGGCGTGGCCGCGAGTGGAGGGACGGCGCGCATCACCCGCGAGACCGACGGCGCCGGAAAGTGTGGCTGCGCCGCTGCGCTCGCCGAGTCCCTCGGCCAGCATGAGGGCGGCGGCGAGCAGCATCGAGCTCGGATCCGCAACGCCTTGGCCGGCGAGCGAGTCGGCGACACCGTGGGCGGGACCAAAGATGCTCGGTGCGGTCGGAGCGAGCCGCCCCCAGGCGACAGTCCGTCGGTCGGCGAGACTTGCGGCGATCTCGACCGCCGTGCGGGAGAGCTCGGGCGGGCAGACGACGACGTCGAAGCGTTCCGGCGTGAAGATGAGCGGGCGCATCGCTTCCTGCGGCGTGAGCCGCTCGACCTCGAGCCCGTCATGCTGCAGCTCGAGACGCGCGGCTTCGCTCTGCCAGGTCTCGTCGACGCCGACGAGGGTGATCCGGCCGCGGCTCTCGCAGGCGAGCGAGAAGGCCCGTTCCAGTGTCCACTCCCAGGCCTCAGCGCCGAGCGGCGCGAGGATCGAGAGCTCGGCGCGCCCCTCGTACCGGACGCGGGAGATCGAGGTGCGGAGATCGAGGTCGGCTTCGAGTGCCGTCAGAGCGGCGTCGCTCTTCGCGGCGACGAGCACGGCGTCGGCTCCGAGCAGCGCGCTCCGCGACGAAAGCGGGAACGAGCGGCCGAAGCGCGTCAGTGCGTCGGCTCCGAACGGAACGTGTCGCTCGTCGACGTGAAAGCCGTGCTGGAGTGACACGGCGGTGAGAGCGCGGCTCGCCTCGGCCATCACTTCTGGGCCGATCCCGTGTCGCGCCAGGCAGACAACGGTGTACGCGCGGCGGCTCATGCGGCTGTTTCCTCTACGAAGACGGCGTCGAGGGACACATGTTTTCCGCTATCGGCAAGTGCCTTGAACCGCATGAACGCCTGGGTCAGCAGCTCTTCGTCCAGCTGCAGCCCGGCGTCCGAGCAGGCGCGTGCGAAGGCGTGGCGGCCGGAGTGCTTGCCGAGGGGCAGGGTCATCGCAAGGCCAAGTTCCTTCGGCTCGATGATCTGGTAGGTCGCCGTGTCCTTGAGCAGGCCGTCCTGATGGATGCCGGCTTCATGTGCGAACGCGTTCGCGCCGACAATCGCCTTGTTCGGTGGGACGTTGTAGCCGGTCAGCCGCGCGACCAGCGCCGAAGCCGCGCCGATCTCGATGGGGTTGATACCCGTCTCGACGCCGAGACTGTCGTGGCGGACACGTAGGGCCATGA
>CATPAS010000144.1 GCA_955652075.1 uncultured Gaiellaceae bacterium
CCCTGAGATGATCAGCCGGTCGATCGCGCGTGTCATGGCGACGTAATAGAGACGCAGGCGCTCCGCGCGCTCCTCCTCCTTGCGGGCCTCCTGGACGGCGTCGTAGGCATACGCCCCGCGCGGCTTGCTGGTGATCGGATCTGCAACGCGGAAGCCGAAGCGCCCGTCGGAAAGCGCCAGGATCTCGTGCGAAGCGGGCGGCGCTCTGTCGCGGCCTGCGTCCGCCACAACGACCACCTTGAACTCGAGACCTTTCGCCGCGTGGATCGTCAGGAGGCGAACCGCATCTCCTCCCTCCTCCTCCGCCACCGCTTCCAGCTCGCGCGCCCCCACCGCTTCCTGGTCGCGCACGAACCGCACGAAGCCTTCTACGTCGGGGCCGCGCAGCTCCTCGTACGAGCGCGCCAGCCGTGCGAGCTTGCGCAGGTTCGCGTAGCGTCGCCGGCCGTCCCAGCGCGCGAGCACGGCGAGGTCATAGTCGTGCTCGGAGATGATCCGCTCGCATAGCCGCTCGAGGGAGAGCCGCGCCAGCGCGGCGGTCAGGCGGTCGTAGCGCTGACGGAATGCGCGCAGAAGCTGGGCATCGCGTTCCGGGAAGGTCTCGGGCAGCTCGCGCTCGAGCCCGACGAACAGCGGCCGCTTGGGCGCAGCGCGCCGCAGGAGGACGAGACCGTCGTTCGAGATCCCCACGAACGGTGACGCGAGCACGCTCACGAGCGCCTCGTCGTCGTACCTGTTCCGGAGTAGCCGCAGGTACGCGAGCAGATCGACGACCTGCTGCTGGCCGAAGTAGCCTCGCCCCGTACTGCGGTAGGTCGTGACTCCGAGAGCGCGCAACTCCTCCTCGTACCACTCGGCGTCCGTCCCGGCCGCGAACAGCAAAACGATCTCCCCCGGGGTGGCGTCACCGGCGGCGATCAGATCGCGAATGCGCCGCGCGATCGCGCGCGCTTCGCCGCGCCGCCAGTGCACGTCGGTGCCCGAGTACGTCGACTTGTCCGTCACGAGCAGCTCGACAGGAGCGCCGAAGACCGGGTCGGGGAAGTCGCCGGAAGCCGCCAGCGGCTGGAACTCGTCGCCGAAGTCCGCGCCGAAGAGATAGTTGACGACGGCGAGCACCTCCGGACGTGAGCGGTAGTTCATCGTCAGCGGCAGCACGCCATCGCCGGCCTGCTCCCGCCGCTCGCGAAAGACCTGCACGTCGGCATGGCGGAAGCCGTAGATCGACTGGAACTCATCGCCGACGAAGAAGAGCTCGTGGTGGCCCGGCCCAGCGGAGAGGAGGTCGATCAGCTCGCACTGCAGCCGGTTCGTGTCCTGGAACTCGTCGACCATGATCGACCGGAAGCGCAGCTGCTCTCTTTCGCGGATGGACTCGTCGTCGCGCAAGAGATCGCGCGCGCGCAGCTGCAGATCCTCGAAGTCGAGTGCCGACTCGCGGTCCTTCCCTTCCTGGTACGCGGCGGCGAAGGCCGCGAGGAGCTCCTGCAACAGGTCGCGGTCTGCGGCGGCGAGCTCGTCGAGCGCCGCCTGCTCCACGCGTTTGCGCGCCTCCTCGTACGTCGCGGCGCGCTCGCCACGGAGGCGCAGGTCGCCGAGGTCGAAGAGACGGTCCGCGGTCGCGTCGGGCTCGAGATAGCCGAGTGCCTGCCGTGCCGTCTCGCGGTGTGCGTCTCCGGATCCGTTGTCGTCCGCCAGGCAGCGAGCGGCCTCGCGAAACTCGTTCATCCGCTCGACAAGGCTCGGGTGCTCGCCCAGCTCCAGCACGAGCTCGCGACCGGCCGACCTCAGCGTTTCGTAGACGCCGGTGAGCATCCGCCGCAGGCCGTCCGCTCCGTACACGGCGAGCAACCGCAGCCGAGCAGGGTCGTCGTTTGCACAGAAAGCCGTCAGAGCCGCGGCAAACGCCTCTCCGCGCAACACGCGTCCCTGGCTCTCGTCGAGCACACGAAACCGGGGGTCGACTCCGGCCGCAAACGGATGCGAGCGGAGCAGGCGGTGACAGAAGCCGTGAATCGTCGAGATCCAGGCCCCGTCCAGCTCGCGCGCCAGATCCGGCCGACCGCGCTCGAGCAGGCCGGCACGGATCCTGCTGCGCAGCTCGCCCGCCGCCTTCTCGGTGTACGTGATCACGAGGATCGACTCGACGTCGATCCCCTCGTCGCACACCGCGCGCGCGAAGCGTTCGACGAGGACCTTCGTCTTCCCGGTGCCCGCGCCGGCTGAGACGAACACGAGCCCGCGTGCGTCGACCGCCCGCTGCTGTTCCGGGTTGAGGCTCATGCGCGCTTGATCCGGCACATCGACCAGAGCTCGCACCAGGTGGGACAGTCGCCGCCCTTGGGATCGTGCTGCACGTCGCCCGTGTGGATCCGTTCGACGATCCCCACGGCCAACTCGCGCGCTCCTTCGACCTTGCCCCAGAACTCTTCCTCCGGGAGATAGTCGTTCTTCGCGAAACCGGGAATGCCGTCCTCGCGCGCCTCTGCGCGCAGCAGTCCGCGCGCCTTGCGTTCGCCGGAGAGCGGGCGGTAGAGACCGCCTAACGGTTCGACTCCGACGAGGTCGCGCAGCACGAGCATGTACAGCGGAATCTGGAGGCGCTTCTCGGACTCGATCTGCTGCGCCGAATGTGCATGCTTTCCCGCCTTGTAGTCCTGGACGATCCCGCGGGCGCTGAACGGGTCGACGTCGATGCGGTCGATCTTTCCCGAGAGCGCGAAGCCGCCCAGATCGAGCCCCCGCTGGAGCTCCGGCTTCGAGCGCTCGGAGCCGAACGAGACCTCGAACCGGCTCGGGACGAGCCGGAGGTCAGAGTCAGCCTCATCGGTGACGAACAGCTCGAGGTCACGCCAGAGGCCCTGTTCGAG
>CATPAS010000145.1 GCA_955652075.1 uncultured Gaiellaceae bacterium
GTCGGGACCGAGCAGTTGACGGGGACGGCGGTATGAGCACCGTCGCGCTGCCTACGCAGTCGACGCGTGACGGCCTCTCGGCGACATGGACGTTCGTCCGCCACCACGTCCTGACGCTCTACTCATTTCTGTTTTTCGCCTATCTGCTCATTCCGATCGCGATCGTGATCGCGTTCTCCTTCAACCATCCCACGGGCAAGTTCAACTACACGTGGCAGGGATTCACCTGGGACAACTGGAGATACTGGGACGGCGTCCCGGGAATCCGCAGCGCGGTTTTCCTCTCCCTCGAAATCGCGTTGCTCGCGAGCCTCGTGGCGACGGTCTTGGGAACACTGATCGCGCTCGCGCTCGTCCGCTACGGCTTCCGCGGACGCGGCGCCACCAACATTCTGATCTTCCTGCCGCTTTCGACGCCGGAGATCGTGCTCGGCGCGTCGCTCCTCACCCTGTTTTTGAACTTCAACGTCGTCTTTGGCTTCTGGACGATCCTCATCGCGCACGTCATGTTCTGCATCAGCTTCGCAGTCGTCACCGTTAAGGCACGCTTAATCGGTTTCGATCGCCACCTGGAGGAGGCGGCGATGGATCTCGGCGCGAACGAGTGGGCGACCTTCCGCAAGGTAACGCTGCCTCTCATCGCCCCTGCGATCCTGGCTGCGACGCTCCTCTGCTTCGCGATCTCGATCGACGATTTTGTGGTGACGTATTTCAACGCCGGGTCGTCGACGACGTTCCCCTTGTTCGTCTGGGGCGCTGCGCGCGTCGGCGCACCGCCGCAGGTGAACGTGATCGGGACGGCGATCTTCGGGGTGGCGGTGATCGGGATGGTGGCCAATGTGCTGATCCAGATGCGGCGGGAACGATCGATCGCAAAGGCTTGAGCGTCAAGCCACGACTCCCCCCGTGGTGGCTCGACGAAGCTGGGCCCCAAGCGGCGGCGCATGAACTGGAAGGCGACACCATTGCCGACGTCTGCATCGTCGGTGGCGGCTACACGGGCCTTTGGACGGCGCTGGCGCTCAAAGAGCGCGACCCCTCGGTGAGGGTCGTGCTGGTGGAGGCGGAAACCTGCGGCGCCGGGCCGAGCGGGCGTAACGGCGGGTTTCTGCACGGTTACTGGGCCGGGCTCGCCGATCTGCTGGCACTGCTCGGACGGGAGCGTGCCGTACAGCTCGCGCGTACAGCGGAGCGGATCGTGCCCGCGGTGCGCACGTTCTGCGAGTCGCGCGGGGAGGACGTCTGGCTGCGCGAGTCGGGGATGCTGATGGTCTCCGCAGCCCGGGCGCAGGACGATGTCGTCGACTGTGCAGTCGCTGCCGCCGCTGAAGTGGGCGCGGCCGAGCAAGCGGTGCTGCTCGACGCGAACGGCGTTGCCGACCGAATCCGCTCGCCCGTCTTTCGCCGCGGTGTGTACTTCGCCGACGGCGCGACCGTGCAGCCGGCACGGCTCGTGCACGCACTGCGCCGCGCGGCGGTGGACGCAGGGGTAGAGCTGTACGAGCACACGCCCGCGCTCCGGATCCGCGCCGGAAGCGTTGCGACGCCGCGCGGGAGCGTTCGCGCCCCGGAGATCGTCGTCGCGGTCAACGCCGCCGCGACCGGGTGGCGACCGGTTTCACGCCACGTGACGAACTTCGGCTCGTACGTCGTCCTGACGGAGCCCGTTCCGCACCTTCTGGAGGAGATCGGCTGGACCGGCGGCGAGGCGGTCCTCGATGGACGCATGTTCCTGCACTACTTCCGGACGACTGCGGACGGGCGTGTGCTGATGGGCAGCGGCTCCGGCCCGATCGGATTTCGCGGCCGGGTGGATGGGCGCTTCACAGGAGACGACGCGACTGCGGCCCGGGCAGAGCACGGTCTCCGCCGCCTCTTGCCTGGCCTCGCCAATGCGCGGATCGAGCGCGCGTGGGGAGGGCCGATCGACGTCTCCGCCGACCACCTCCCGTTCTTCGGGACGGTGAAGGGCAAGCGGATCCACTACGGCGTCGGGTACTCCGGGCACGGCGTCGGCCCGACGTGGCTCGGCGGTCAGATCCTCGCGTCGCTCGTGCTGCGGCGCGACGACGAGTGGACGGCGCTGCCACTCGCCTCGCGCAAGGTGGCGTCCCTGCCCCCAGAACCGTTGAAGCACCTCGGCGGCGCGCTCGTGCGGTCGGCAATCCTGGCCTGCGAGCGTGCGGACGAGGAGGACCGCCGCGCGCCCTTGCCGGCTCGAGTGGGCGCTGCGTTACCGCGCCTGTTCGGAATGGAGATCGGAACCCGCTAGCCGGTCAGGTGTTGTTGCTGCTCTTGATCCCGGCTGGGCAGCGCCAGTACTCGCGTTTCCCGACGAGACCCACCGACTTGCAGCCGTACCTGCTGAGATCGGGCGAGCCCTCGAGCTTGCCGGGATCGCACGCTTCCCAGGCGCCGGCCTGGCCTTTCGGTGCGGCGACGGCATGACAGACGCCGGTCAGACCCACATGGCGCAGGACGCGGCCGTCCTTGATGACCAGCATCAGGGCGAAGATCAACGCCGCTCCCACGAGTACGCCTCGCATGTGGTGAATATCGGCATTTGAGGCATCTGCCTCAAGGCTCAGGAAGAGCGCAGGCCGCCCCGTTCGTGGTGCGCGCGGAAGAAGTTCTCTGAGCCGGCGGTCGCCATTGCCGCACTGGCCGAGATCTCGAGCGCCAGTGTTGCGGCCGCAACTATCTGCGCGAAGCGGTACACCTTGCCGACGCCGGCGCAATCCATCAGCTCGAGCCACGTGTGCGCGTACGGGAAGATCGTCCCGCCGCCAACGGTGCCGACTTCGAGCCCCGGCAGGCGTAGCCCGCAGTGGAGGCCGCCGTCGACGCGGCGTGCCGTGCCGTGGGCCATCGAGCTCGTACCGACCATGCCGAGGTCCTGGCCGGTGGCCGCGAAGATCGCGGCGATCGCCGACGCCGGCGTGAACGCGACCGATTGCATGCCCGACGCGACGGCGCCATGCGTCCCGGCGAACGAGAGCTCGAGCAGGTCGTCCACCGTCGTGCGAAGGACCCGGCGCACCGCCTCTTCGGTCAGCGTCGCCTCCACGAGGACGGTCTTCCCATGCCCGCCTCGCTCGAAGTAGCGGTGGGACGGCTTCTTGTCCCCGCCCATGTTCGCCTCGAGGATGGCACGTTCCGGCTTGACCGGAGCATGCTCCATCACATAGCCCGTGTTCAGCGCGTACGCGTTGCGGGTCATCATGTTCGGCCCGCACGCGTCGCCGGTTGTAAACGTCCACATGACGTGACACATCGGACCGATGACGTGCGTCTCGACCTCGCGCAAGCGCGCGAACGTGGAGATCCAGTCTTCGTTGCGCTCCGCCAGCCAACGGCGCATCTCCGCAACGTGCGCATCGAGGAAGCGGGCGAGCTGGACGGCCTCCTCGGTGGACTTGAAGACGAAGCAGGATGCTCTGGTCATTCGGTCCGCGAGCACGTACGTTCTGAAGCCGCCGGACTCGTCTGCCGCCCGGGCGCCGCGATAGAGCGAGCCCGACAGGCCGCCCTCCGTGTGCGCGAGCGGTACGAAGACCTCATCCTGTTTGCGACCCGTCTCGGTGACCCTTCCGAAGGGCTCCTCGAGCTCGTACTCGCCGAGCTCGATCGCCAGGGGTCCGACGACGGACACGGGAATGACCGCCGCGCCGGTGAGCATCTCCTGGGCGCTTACGAACGGAGCAAGGTCGATTCGCGTCACGCCGTCAGCGAGTCCAAGCGCCTTCTGGCGCGCCTCGATCGACTCCTGGTCGTTCTTCCTCGGCCACCTCCTCAGCTCCATGAACGAAAGCTTACGGGGATAATGCTCTCCCAATGGCAACAGGCCAGCTGATCGAGATGAAGGACGAAGGCCGCGAGGCCTTCGCTGACGTTCTCCGTTTCTACGAGCTCGCGAAACGCCGGGAGTGGCAGGTACGCGATCTCCCTTGGGGTGAGCTGCCGCCGATTCCCGAGGCAAAGGGCTCCCCGCAGAGTCAGGCGCGGCGCCGGGACATGTGGCGCTCGGTTCTGACACAGCAGCTCCAGGCGGACATGCTCGCGTGCGACATGGCGTCGCAGCTCCTCAACATGGCGCCTGACGTCGAGGCGAAGCTCTACTACTCGACGATGGTGCAGGACGAGTCGCGTCACACCGAGGCGTGGCTCAAGCTGGTGATCGAGGCCGGCGGCACCGCCGAGCGCGATCCGCATCTCGACAAGCTCGCACAGACGACGCTCCAAGCGGACACGCTCGAGGAGAAGGTCTTCCTGATGCAGGTCTTCTACGAGCGGCTGATCATCTCGAGGTTTCGTCTCATCGCGCGCTCGTCGCGCGGCACGGTGCTCGAGGAGCTCTGCGGCCGGCTCGCCACGGACGACGGGATTCATCACGGCGCCGGCATGGCGTACGAGCGGGTGCTCCTGCAGAACCTCTCCAAGAAGATGAACAAGAAGCTCGTCGACGCGGCCAACCGGCTATTGCCCGTCTTCGCCGCCCATGCGTTGTGGCGGCCGCAGGAGCGCGCCTGGATCGGGCAGGCCATGGAGTCACGCGACGTCGCGCGACTGCGCGAAGACCTCGAGCTCGGCGTCCGGCTGGCCGAGTCGCTCGGCCTGGACGTCAGCGGCGTCGACCTGACGATTCCGTAGCGTGCCGAGCGCGACCCTGATGGACGGTACCGGGCTGGCGGCACGGCTGCGTCAGGAGATAAAGGAGGACGTGGCGGAGCTCGGCCAGGTCGGCCTGGCGACGGTGCTCGTCGGCGAGGACCCTGCCTCGGAGATCTACATCCGGCTCAAGCACAAGGCCTCGGAAGAGGCCGGTATCGAGGCGCTCGACCACCGGTTGCCGGCGACGACGCCAGAAGACGAGCTGGCGGAGCTCGTCGAGGCGCTGAACGAGGACGACTCGGTGGACGCCATCCTCGTGCAGACGCCGCTGCCCGAGCACATCGATGAGGCGCGCATCATGAGGGCGATCGATCCGATCAAGGACGTCGACGGTCTCCATCCGTTCAGCGCCGGCCAGCTCTATCTCGGCCGTCAGACGCTGGTGCCGGCGACGCCGCTCGGAGTGATGCACCTGCTCGAGGAATATGGGATTCCGATCGCCGGTCAGCGCGCCGTCGTGGTCGGCCGCAGTGCGCTGGTCGGCAAGCCGCTCGCGCTCCTGCTGCTCCAGGCGAACGCGACCGTCACGATCTGCCATTCCCGCACCGACGACCTGGCGCGCCACACGCTCGAGGCCGAAATCCTCGTCGCCGCCGTCGGCAGCCCGGGGCTCGTCATCGCCGCCATGGTCAAGCAGGGCTCGACGGTGATCGACGTCGGCATCACGCGCACCGACGCCGGAGTGAGGGGGGACGTCGAAGCGGACGTGGCCGACGTCGCGGCGTACCTCACGCCCGTCCCCGGCGGCGTGGGACCGATGACGATCACGGCTCTGCTCGGGAACGCCGTTCGGGCGGCTCGCTACCGACGCGGGAAGCTTGCGTTCCCCCGCATCTGAGTTACACTCCGCCCGCTGTATCAGTAGTGGCGGCTCGGTGCCCGGGCCGTCGCATGTTTTGAAGGAGGAAGTCGTTTGGCTCAGGGCACGGTGAAGTGGTTTTCGAACGAGAAGGGCTACGGATTCATCGAGCGTGAGGGTGGCGAGGACGTCTTCGTCCACTTCTCCGCCATCACGCAGGAGGGGTACAAGTCGCTGACCGAGGGTCAGCGAGTTGAGTTCGAGGTCGTGCAGGGCCCCAAGGGCGCTCAGGCCGCGAACGTCCAGCCTGTCTAGCTTTCCTTTCGGAACCAAATACCAGGGCCCCCGAAAGGGGGCCCTTTGTTTTTTGCGGGGCCTGCGTCTGGATTTGGGAGGATTTGAGGTCGATGGCAATCACGAGAGAGGACGTACTCCACGTCGCCGCGCTCGCGCGGCTCGAGCTGAGCGAGGACGAGATCGTGCGCCTGACCGGGCAGCTGAACGACATCCTCGCCGCCGTCGGCAAGGTGTCGGAGCTGGACCTCTCGGACGTGCCGCCGACGTCGCATCCACTGTCGGTCGTGAACGTCTTCCGGCCCGACGTGGCACGGCCGTCGCTGCCGCTCGACGACGCGTTCGCCAACGCGCCGGAGCGTGACGGGGATCTCTTCCGCGTGCCGCCGACCGGGGCTGCCGAGGAGTCGTCGGCATGATCGACACGCTGCGGCTCACCGCCGAGGAGGCCAGGGCCCTGCTCGAGCGGGGCGACGTTTCCGGCGCCGAGCTGCGCGCGGCCTACCGCGAGGCGATCGACGCGCGAAACGAGGAGCTCAACTGCTTCCTGACGCTCGTCGACGGCGACGACAACAACGGTGTCCCGATCGCGCTCAAGGACGTGATCTCGACGAAAGGCGTGCGCACGACAGCGGGCTCGAAGATCCTCGAGGGCTACGTTCCCGTGTTCGACTCGACCGTCGCCGATCGGTGCAAGGCCGCAGGGTTGCAGCTGCTCGGGAAGACGAACACGGACGAGTTCGCGATGGGCTCGTCCACGGAGAACTCCGCGTATGGCCCGTCCCACAATCCCTGGGACCCGACGCGCGTTCCAGGTGGCTCCGGCGGAGGATCCGCAGCAGCGGTATCTGCGGGCCTGGCTCCGTGGGCACTGGGCTCGGACACCGGCGGCTCGATCAAGCAGCCTTCCGCTCTCTGCGGCAACGTCGGCCTGCGCCCGACCTACGGCACGGTCTCGCGGTACGGGATCGTCGCCTTCGCGTCCAGCCTCGACCAGGTCGGTCCGGTGACGAAGACCGTGCGCGACAACGCGCTTCTCTACGGGATCATCAGCGGGCGCGACGACTGCGACTCGACGACGGTCGATGTTCCGCCGGTGGAGCTGCCGGTCGCGGAGGACCTCAAAGGTCTGCGCGTCGGGGTTCCGAAAGAGCTGAACGAGGCGGAGGGGATCTCGGCCGGTGTCGCGGAGGCGGTGCGCCGCGCGATCGATCTCTGCTCCGAGCTGGGTGCAGAGGTCGGCGAATGCGAGCTGCCACGCTCCGTCGAGTACGGGCTGCCGTGCTACTACCTGATCGCTCCGGCGGAGGCGTCCTCCAACCTCGCTCGTTACGACGGCGTGCGCTACGGGCTTCGCGTTCCCGCAGACAACTACTACGAGATGGTCGCACGCACGCGCGACGCCGGCTTCGGCGACGAACCGAAGCGCCGGATCATGCTCGGAACGTACGCGCTCTCCGCGGGTTACTACGACGCGTACTACGGGCAGGCCCAGAAGGTTCGAACGGTGATCGCGCGTGAGTTCGCCGCGGCCTTCGAGCGCTTCGACGTCCTCGTCAGCCCGACCTCTCCCACCGTCGCCTTCAAGATCGGCGAGAAGGCCGAGAGCCCGTTGGCGATGTATCTCACCGACGTGCTGACGATTCCGCCGAACATGGCCGGGCTGCCGGGACTGTCGATTCCGTGTGGTCTCTCGGAGGGACTGCCGGTCGGTCTGCAGCTGATCGGCGCGCAGTTCGCCGAGAACACGCTCTTCCGCACGGGCCACGCGCTCGAGCGCGCAATCGGCTTCGACATAGTGCCGGAGCGGCTGCGATGAAGACGATCGTCGACCGAGCCGCCGATTTCGTCCTCGCGGTCGAGCGGGTCTTCGGCACGCCTCCACGCGTGCTCGACGGCTCGCGCGCCGTCCAGATCGACGACGTTCGCCTGTCGCTCGAAGCAGGCGAACGAGAGCTCTGTCTCATCCGCATGCACGGCCTGCTGGAGGAATACCTCGCGATCTTCGAGGTGCGCGGCGACATCGAAGTGCCCTTGCTGCGGGCGAAGGAGTTCCTGCATGCCTGAGTGGGAACCGGTCATCGGCCTCGAGATCCATGTGCAGCTGAAGACGCACACGAAGATGTTCTGCGGCTGCGAGTCGGGCTTCGGAGGCGAGCCGAACACGCGCACGTGTCCCGTGTGCCTTGCTTTCCCCGGAGCTCTGCCGGTGCCGAACCAGACTGCCGTCGAGTGGACGATCAAGCTCGGGCACGCTCTCAACTGCCGGATCGCCGAGCGGGCGATCTTCCACCGCAAGAACTACTTCTACCCCGACAATCCGAAGGGCTACCAGATCTCCCAGTACGACGAGCCCCTGTGCATCGACGGCTCCTTCGTCGTGACGGGCCCCGAAGGTGACGGCAGGGTCGGCATCGTGCGCGCGCATCTGGAAGAGGACGCGGCGAAGACGATCCACGTCGGCGGCGCAACCGGCCGCATCGTCGGATCCGCGCACTCCAACGTGGACTTCAACCGCGGCGGCACGCCGCTCGTCGAGATCGTGACGCAGCCCGACCTCCGCTCCGCGGACGACGCGAAGCGCTTCCTGCAGCTCCTCCGCCAGACCATCGTCGAGCTCGGCATCTCGGATGCGGAGATGGAGAAGGGAACGCTGCGCGCCGACGCCAACGTCTCCGTGCGCGAGTTGGGGGAGACGGGCTACCGCACGCGCACCGAGCTCAAGAACATGAACTCGTTCAACCACATCGCCCGCGGCATCGACGCGGAGCTCCGGCGCCAGATCGAGACGTGGGAGTCCGGCAGTGAGGTCGTCCAGGAGACGCTCGACTACGAGGTGAAATCGGACCGGGTCACGCCGCGGCGGCGCAAGGAGGAGGCGGACGACTACCGCTACTTCCCGGAGCCGGATCTCGTGCCTGTGGAGCCGGAGGCCGATCTCGTCGAGCGGCTCCGCAGCGAGGTGCCCGAGCTGCCCGGTGCACGCATCCGCCGGTTCGAGCAACAGTACGAGCTGTCGTATTACGACGCGGAGGTGCTGAACGGTTCGGCTGCTCTCGCGGCGCTGTACGAGCAGGTCGCGCTCGACGGCATCGACGCGAAGGCGGCGTCGAATGTCCTGATGAACGACTTCGTCGCGACCGGGATCGATCCCGCCTCCGTCAACGGGACGGAGCTCGGGAAGCTGATCGCCGCGCGAGCGACGATTCCCCGAGAGACGTTCACGCGGGCGCTGACGGAGAGCGCCGATCCGGAGTTCCGCGCCGAGACCTACCTCGGCGACACGCTCGTCGCCGACACGGCGGAGCTCGAGCCGCTCGTCGATCGCATCCTGGCGGACAATCCGGGTCAGGTCGCCGCGTACAAGGGAGGCAAAGAGGGGCTGCTCGGGTTCTTCGTCGGGCAGGTGATGAAAGAGACGCAGGGCAAGGCCGACCCGAAGGTCGTCAATGAGCTGCTGCGCGAAAAGCTCTCGCCCTAGATGAGCCCGCAGTAGCGGGCGGTGTTCGGCCAGGGATAGAAGCCTCTGCCGCTCCTGTGCGCACGTTCGGCGGCCCACATCTGCTCGAGCGGCGTCCAGTGATTCGCCGTCCCTTTTTGCGCGAGCAGTCCCCCGCCGTACGTGCGCTGGAAGCCGAGGTCCATCTGCAGGCCGCCGTAATACGGCGGATTCGAATCGTTCCACGCACCTTCGAAGTGGTGGATGCAGAGCCACTGGCGCTTGTGCGGCGGATTCTGAGCGCGCCAGCGCGTGTCGACCGCAACGCGCTGCCAGACGGCGACCTTTGCCTGCAAGTCCGCGGGCGGGTCTTTGAGGCTGAGGGTGAGCTTGCTGCCCATCGTGCGCTGCCAGTGCCAGGTCTCGTGCCGGTACCTGTCGATCTGCCGCTGGAGCTGCCACTGGTCGATCTGAGGTTGCGCCGTCTCGGTCTGGGTGGTTTCCGCGGGAGGCGGTTCGGGCGTCGGCTCGGCCTGGAGGGTGGCGGCGCAGGCCAGCGCTGCCACGAAGGCGCAGGCGCACGCGAATGCGAGTGTCAACTTTGAATGCATCTGAATGATCCCCCCGGATCAACGCCGCCTCGTGACTGTGCCGCAGTCGAAGGACGGCTGGTTTTTAGGGGAGTAAGACGAGCGATTTTTCAAGGGAGTTAGCAC
>CATPAS010000146.1 GCA_955652075.1 uncultured Gaiellaceae bacterium
CTGTGGGGTTTCCGGCGCGGCGCGCGTTGGCTGTGGTGGGCCCTGCTGGCGGCGGGGACTCCTACGGCTGGGATCGCAATTCGGTCAGTCGCGCCCCGCTCACGGATTGGTTAGCCCGCCGGGTCCGCCTCCATCCTGGCGGCCAGCGCAGTTGCTACAGGCCGATGCTGCCGGCAAGTCCTCCGGGGACGCTTAGGTCAAGATCCCGGCCGGCGAATCCTGGTCGACCTGTGCAGGCGGGGCTGCGCGAGGCGGCATCAAGCCGAAGCGCGCGAGCGCAAAGGGCAGGTATCCGTGCGCCTGCATCTCCGATGTGTGGGCCCACGCGCCGACGAACTGGGTGACGGGAGCAACCGGGTTGAGACGCTTGATCTCGCGGTAGAGCAGGCCGGACTCGTGCCTCTGATCGCTGACGGTCGTGTCGCGCGTGCTCCACCAGATCTGAAGCGGCACCCCGGCGAAAGCAATCTTCTTCGCGTAATCGAGCGGGCTGCGGGTTTCGTATCCGGCCGGATTCGTAGCCGGCGTGCCGCCGATCTCGCGCCGCAAGAGCCTCTGCAGCCCGTCACCGAAGCGAAGGTGATCGAACGCCCGGTAGCGCGCCGCCATGTTCGTCGGCGCATCGAAGGCCGCTGCGCCGGCGAGCAACCGCGGAAACCGCGCGACGAGAAGGAGCGTCTCCTGTCCTCCCATGCTGCCTCCGAACGCGTAGACGCGATGAGGGTCGATCCGCAGCCACGGGACGGCATGCTCCGCGATCCGCGGCATGCGCGCCAGGTCGCGGATCTCTCCGGGGTCGCCCCACGAGAAGAGTGCCAACCTGCGGCCCTGGCCTTCGGGATTGATGACGGCAAAGCCGCCGAGCGCCGGAAGGTCTCCCCAGCGTCGAATGTTCGTCCGTGCGCCGACGCCGCGCCCGTGGGGCGAGATCACGAGCGGGATCGGTGGATGCCTCTTCGGCCCATACCAGGCCGGCAGGATCAGGTACGCCCGCCTGGAGAGGCCGTCGTGAGACGCGTAGGAGATCGCCAGCACACGCACTGCCCGAGCCGGCCGGCTCGCGAGGGCGGCAGCGGGAAGCACCGCGGCGACCGCACACAGTACGGCGCCCACGATCGTTAGACGCTTTGTCTTGCTCATCCCAGAAGGAACGTAGGGCCGCGAGCAAGGTTTGTCCTGCCCCGCAACCGACGCTTAACGAAAAGACAAACGCAGGAAAACGTCAAGCGCTCAGCCGGACACGAGCAAGCGGGCCGGGGAGAAGAGCTCGAGCAAGGCGTCGTCCTCCCCGAGCAGCGCCGACGCGACGAGCTCACCGCACATGAGGCCGAGGACGTTCCCGTGGCCCGAGTAGGCGGCGGCGATCCAGGTGCCTTCGTGATCGGGGACCCGGCCGACGAGCGGCAGCAGGTCCTGAGTCAATCCGAAGATTCCCGCCCAGCGGTGTGTGACCTCCGGCATGTAGCCGAGCAATTCGACGAGGAAACCGTCGAGGGCTTCCTGAATCGGCTCGGTCGTCGTCTCGTCGTCGGTCATCTCCGTGAGGATCGAGAAGTCGCGGAAGCCGCCGAGGACGATGCGGCTGTCCGGGAGTTGCTGCCAGTAGTCGAAGCCGTGTCGCGCGTAGTGCGGGCAATCGAAGAGGCGCTCACTCAGCGGCGCGGTCGTGACCACCTGGCCGCGCGCGGGCCAGACCGCATCGTCGAGCTCCGGCAGCAGCCCGCGACCCGATCCGTCGGTCGCGATGACGGTCTGCTCGGCGTCCAGCTCGTCGAGCGACGCAACCCGGTGATGCTCACGGAACTCGACGCCTTCTGCGGCAGCCTGCCCGGCCAGACGACGGACGAACCGTCCCGGCTGCAGCGAGCCGTCCGGGAGATGGAAGATCGCGCCGCGAAACTCGGGGCGAAGCTGGCTCAGGTCGTCACGCCACTCCGCCGCGAAGCCGTCGTCGCGCAGCGCTTCGTACTCGGACTGGATCTCGCCTCGCTCCTCGTCGTCAGCCGCAAGTCGAAGGCTGCCGGTCCGTCGGAACGCATCTCCGGCAACCGCCTCGAGCCGGTCGAGCGCCGTTTCGGTTCGGCGCCAAAGCTCCTGCGCCGCCTCGGCACCATACGTCTCACGTGCGACGTCGTAGCGTGCGGCTCCGCCGCGCAGGGCAAAGCCGCCGTTGCGTCCGCTCGCGCCCTCGGCGATGCCGCGCGCGTCGTGCACGCGGACCCGCAGCCCGCCGCGCGCGAGTGCGAGCGCGCACGACACGCCGGTGATGCCGGCTCCGATCACCGCCACGTCGACCTTGTCCTGCGAGCCCGAGTCGACGACCGGAGGCGTCGACTCGTCGAGCCAGAATGGCGTCTCCACGAAGCCGATGCTACGCGAGCCGCCGGTAGACCCCGTCTCCTTCGGACGCGAGGCCGGCGACGTCGAGCTCGGCGAGAGCGGCGATCACCTCGCCGACGCCGAGCCCTGTCTTGCGGACGAGCTCGTCCGCCGTCGCGGGCAAGAGGTCGAGAATCGGATTGTCGAAAGTGGCGCGGTTCGGCGGTTCGATCCCAAGCGATTCGAGCACGTCGGCGGCTGCGGTGAGCGGCGTCGCGCCCAGCCGCAAGAGTGCGTTCGTGCCGACGGACAGACTCGAGGTGATCTCGCCCGGAACCGCGAACACCTCCCTCCCCTCCTCGAGTGAGAAGTCTGCGGTGATCAGCGCGCCGCTGCGCTCGCGTGCCTCGACGACGATCGTCGCGGCGCAGAGGCCGGCGATGATCCGGTTTCGTGCGGGGAAACGCCAAGGTGCTGGTTCCACGCCGGGCTCGTACTCCGACACGACCAGCGATCGCTCGGCGATGGACCGCGCGAGAGTCGTGTGCGCGGCGGGATAATCCCGGTCGATGCCGCAGCCGAGCACGGCGACGGTGTTGCCGTCTGTCTCGAGCGCGCCGCGATGCGCCTCGCCGTCGATCCCTCGCGCGAGGCCGCTCACGACAACGATGCCTGCCGCAGCGAGCTCGCGCCCGAGCATGCGCGCGATCTGAGCCCCGTACGGCGAGCAGGCGCGCGCGCCGACGATCGCGACCGCGGGCTCTGCGAGCACGGTCGCATCAGCGTTGCCTCGGAGGTAGAGCCGACGCGGTGGATCGTGAATCGCGCGCAGCAACGGCGGCAGCTCGCGCCTCCGCAAGAAGATCACGGTGTTGCAAGCTCGCTGGGAGCGCGATACGCAAGGGCCTCGGCAACGTGCTCGGGCAAAACGGCGTCGGAGCCGGCAAGCGCGGCGATCGTGCGCGAGACGGCGGCGACCTTCGCCCGGCCGCGCCCCGAGAGCGGTAGCCGCTCGACGGCCCGCGTCAACAGCTCATCCGCAGCCGACGTTCGCTTCGGCGCGGTGTCAGCAAGTCGCAGTCGCCCGGCGACGACGCGGGCCCGGACCGGATCAGACCCCTCCCCCGGTCCAGCCTGAAGCTCGACCGCGCGTGCTCGCGGGATCGTCACCACCAGGTCGAAGCGGTCGAGCAGTGCCCGCGAGAGCTTGTCCCGGTACCGAGCGAGCCTCTGTGCGGAACAGCTGCACTGCGCACCTGGATCGCCTCGGGCGCCGCATGGGCACAGATTCATCGTGCCGATGAGCTGGAACCGGGCCGGGAAGCGGACACTTCCCGCGGCTCGCGCCACGACGAGCTCCCCGTCCTCCAACGGCTGGCGGAGCGCTTCGAGCGCGGGACGCTGGAACTCCGCGAGCTCGTCGAGCAGCAGTACGCCTCGATGCGCGAGGCTCGCCTCACCGGGCCTCAATCTCGGTCCGCCGCCGACGATTGCCGCCGTCGACGCGCTGTGATGCGGTGCGCGAAAAGGCGCGTAGCCGATCAACGGGTGGTCCGGGTCGACGAGGCCCGCGACCGAATGGATGCGCGTGACCTCGAGCGCCTGCTCTTCCTCCAGCGGCGGCAGGATGCCAGGCAGCCGCCGAGCGAGCATCGTCTTGCCCGTTCCGGGCGGTCCTCCGAACAGCAGATTGTGCCGGCCGGCCGCCGCCAGCTCGAGCGCGCGCCGTCCGCGCTCTTGGCCGCGGACGTCAGCGAGATCGAGCGGGCGCCGCCGCGGCTTGCCGTTACCCGCGACGTACTCCGGCGGCTCGAGCTCTCCGCGGAGATAGGCCACCGCGTCGGCAAGGTGGCGGACGCCGACGGGCTCGACGCCTGCAAGCGCCGCCTCGGCGCACGCTTCGTACGGACAGATGATCCGCTCCAGCTCGGCTCGTCGCGCACCTTCTCCGACCGCGAGCACGCCGCCGACCCGACGGAGGCGCCCGTCGAGCGCAAGCTCCCCGCACGATGCGTGCTCGGCGAGCCGTGCACGTGGAAGCTGATGCGACGCCGCGAGGAGTGCAAGGGCAATCGGCAGATCGAAGCCGGAGCCCTCCTTCTTCAGCTCCGCGGGCGCGAGGTTTACGGTAATGCGACTTCCAGGCCACTCGAGCTCGGCGGAGAGGATCCCGCTGCGCACTCGCTGCTTCGCCTCCTGACACGCGCGATCGGCGAGCCCGACGATTGTCAGCGACGGCGTCTTGCTGCCCTGGATGTGCGCCTCCACCTCGACGCGCCTTGGCTCGAGGCCGACGAGGGCAAAGGTCACCGCGCGCGCGAGCACACATCGAGGCTATGGCTCGACGTGCAAGGCGTTTGTGCCGGATCAGCGCCGAATCCGTGACTAACCGAACGGCCTCCGCGACGTATCTACTAGATGATGGTGATAGGCGCGACCTTCGTCGCGGC
>CATPAS010000147.1 GCA_955652075.1 uncultured Gaiellaceae bacterium
AGTGCCGACCCTGACCGTCAGAGAGGCGCGCGCGCGCCGCCACAAGCGTGTGCGCGGCAAAGTGTCCGGGACGGCCGAGCGGCCGCGCCTCGTGGTCACGCGATCGAACCGCGGCATCGTTGCGCAGCTGGTCGACGACACGCAGGGTCGCACGCTCGTCTCCTCGAGTTGGCTGCAGGTGAAGAAGATCTTCAAGGGCAACAAGACCGATCAAGCCGCCGAGGTGGGTCGCATGCTCGCGCGTGAGGCACGCAAGGAAGGCATCGAGGCCATCGTGTTCGATCGCGGCGGCTATCTGTACCACGGACGCGTGAAGGCGCTCGCAGAGGCCGTCCGCGGAGGAGGACTGAAGTTTTGAGCACTAGGCCCGAGTTCACGAGCGTCGAGCGCGCTGTGATCGAGCGTGAGGAGACCCGCGAGCTCAAGGAGCGCGTGGTCGAGATCAACCGCGTCGCGAAGGTCGTCAAGGGCGGCAGGCGGTTCTCCTTCACGGCGCTCGTCGTCATCGGCGACGAGGTCGACCGCGTCGGCGTCGGTTACGGCAAGGCGCGTGAGGTGCCGCTCGCGATCACGAAGGCGGTCGACGACGCGAAGAAGAATCTCTTCACCGTGCCGAAGCACGGCACCACGATCACGCACGAGATCCTCGGACGGTCGGACGCGGCGCGGGTGCTCCTGCGTCCCGCGAGCGAAGGGACCGGCGTGATCGCCGGGGGCGGCGTGCGCGCCGTGTTGGAACTGGCCGGGATCCGCGACATCCTCGCGAAGAGCCTAGGCACGACGAACCCGATCAACATGGCGAAGGCGACCGTCGATGGGCTGAAGCACTTGCGGCGCCCCGAGGACGTAGCCAGGGCGCGCGGGCTGACGATCAGGGAAGTCCTTCCCTACAAGCATCCCGAGAAGAAGAGCGATGGCGAGAGTCCGGATAACGCAGGTTCGTAGCGAGATCGGCCAGACCCAGAAGCACCGCGGCACGCTCCGCGCGCTCGGGCTCGGCAGGATCGGCAAGACGAGAGAGCACGACGAGGGCCCCGTCCTCGCAGGCATGCTTCGAAAGGTCCGCCACCTCGTGAAGGTCGACGATGCCTAAGGAGCTCAACCTCACCTCGCTGAAGCCCGCGCAAAGCCGGAAGGACCGCAAGCGCATCGGCCGCGGCATCGGCTCGGGCAAAGGCCGCTACTCCGGCCGCGGCATCAAAGGCCAGAAGTCCCGCGCGGGCTCGCACAAGATGCGCGCCGGGTTCGAGGGCGGGCAGATGCCGATCTACATGCGGCTCGGCAAGCTGCGCGGCGCGACGTCGAAGGACGCGATGCCGATCGGCCCGTTCCGGACGTCTACGGCGCCCGTCAACGTCGGCGCGCTCGACCGCTTCGACGACGGCGCCGAGGTCACGCCGGAGAGCCTGGTCGAGCAAGGGCTGCTCAAGAACACGAAGACGGACGTGAAGCTCCTCGGCAACGGTGAGCTGAAAAAGAAGCTGACCGTGCGTGTGCACGCGATCTCCGCGACCGCACGACAGAAGGTCGAGAAGGCCGGTGGAACCGTCTCGCTCCTCAAGGAGCCCAAGGTGAAGAAGCGGAAGAAGCATGCGAAGCCCAAGGCGGCTGCACCGGCGCCTGCGCCGGCGCCTGAGGCGGAGGAGACTCCCGTAGCAGGGGTAAGCGAGCCGACCGCCGAGCCGGAGGCTGCGGACAAGGCCGAAGACCAAGCTCCCGAGGAGGAGTAGCCAGATGCTGTCCTGGCTCGCCAACGCATGGCGCGTCCCCGAGCTTCGCAAGCGAGTCCTCTTCACCTTCATGATCCTCGCCCTCTACCGGCTGGGGTCGTGGATCCCGGCTCCCGGCGTCGACTCGAAGACGATCCAGGACTACTTCAACGGCCGCGGCGGGACGATCCTCGGCTTGCTGAACGTCTTCTCGGGCGGTGCGCTCTCGCAGTTCGCGCTGTTCGCGCTCGGGATCATGCCCTACGTCACCGCCTCGATCATCTTGCAGTTGATGACGGTGGTCGTTCCCCAGTTGGAGCAGCTGCAGAAGGAAGGGGAGTCGGGGTACGCCAAGATCAACCAGTACACGCGCTACCTCACAGTCGTGCTCGCGGCGGCGCAGTCGACGGGCTACGCGTACCTGTTCAAGCGGGCCGGGAACCTCAATGCGAACACGGGCCGCATCGTCCTGATCGTCGTCACGCTCGTTGCCGGTACGACGCTGCTGATGTGGCTCGGCGAGCTGATCACCAAGCGCGGCGTCGGCAACGGCATCTCGCTCCTGATCTTCGCGTCGATCCTCTCCTCCGCACCGACAGGAATCGCGGCCTGGTACAACGGCGGCACGATGGAGCGGCTGTTCTTCCCGCTCGTCGCGATCGGGATCGTTGCCGCGGTGGTGTTCATCCAGGAAGGCCAGCGCCGTATCCCGATCCAGTACGCGAAACGGATGGTGGGCCGGCGACAAACCGCCGGGGGATCGACCTACATGCCGCTGCGCGTGAACATGGCGGGCGTCATCCCCGTCATCTTTGCGGCGGCGGTGATGGCGTTCCCGCCGACGATCGCCCAGTTCTTCCCGACCACCCAGGGCTGGATCAACACACACTTCTCATATGGGTCGCTGCTCTACATCGGCCTCGAGGGCGTGCTGATCATCGTCTTCACCTACTTCTACACCGCGGTCCAATTCAACCCCGTCGACCAGGCCGACAACCTGCGCAAGTACGGCGGCTACATCCCCGGTATCCGTCCGGGCGCGCCCACCGCGCAGTACCTCGACCGCGTGCTCACGCGCCTCACACTGCCCGGGGCGCTGTACCTCGCGGCCATCGCGGTGCTCCCGAGCATCTTCATCAAGTACGGCGGCTTCTCACAGGCGACGTCGCGTGCACTCGGCGGTACGTCGGTCCTCATCGTCGTCGGCGTCGCGCTCGACACGATGCGGCAGATGGAGTCCCAGATGATGATGCGCAACTACGAAGGCTTTCTCAAATAGTGCCGCTCAACGTATTGCTCCTCGGCCCACAGGGGGCCGGCAAAGGCACGCAGGCAAAAAGGATCTCCGCGGAGTACGGCATTCCTCACATCGCCAGCGGCGAGATTCTGCGCGCCGAGATGGACGCAGGCACCGAGCTCGGTAAGCGCGTGAAGGAGACGATCGAGCGCGGCGACCTCGTCTCCGACGACGTCATGATCGAGTTGATCCGCAACCGGCTCGAGCAGCCCGACACGGACTCGGGCTTCGTCCTCGACGGCTTTCCCCGGACGACCGTGCAGGCGGAAGCGCTCGACTCGATGTTCGCGGACATCGGGCGGAACTTCAGCGTGGCGTTCGCGCTCCAGATTCCCGACGAGGTCGCGTTCGACCGGTTGCGCCGTCGCGCCCGCGCAGACGACACGGACGAGGCGATCCAGCGGCGGCTCGACAACTACCATCGCGAGACAGAGCCCTTGATCGAGTACTACCGCACGCGCGGAAACCTCGTCCCGATCCACGGGAACCGCAGCGAGAACGAGGTGTTCGCCGAGATCCAGCGCGCGCTGGAACAGGTGCCGACGGCATGATCGTTCGCAAATCCCAAGCTGAGATCGAGGGGATGGCAAGAGCGGGCGCGCTCGTCGCCGGCACGATCGCGCTGCTCGGCGAGCACGCGCAGCCCGGCATCACCACGGGCGGGCTCGACAAGCTCGCCGAGGAGTTCATCCGCGAGCACGGCGGCGTCCCGACGTCCAAGGGCTACCGCGGCTTTCCGGCGGCGACGTGCATCTCGCCGAATGCGATGGTCGTCCACGGCATCCCCGGCCGCCACCGCGTGCAGGAGGGCGATCTCATCTCCGTGGACGTCGGAGTCACTCTCGACGGGCTGGTCGCGGACAGCGCGTACACCTTTGCGG
>CATPAS010000148.1 GCA_955652075.1 uncultured Gaiellaceae bacterium
GAAGGAGATGGCTCGGCTGAGCGCGGCCGAGGTGACGGCTGACGACGCGATGCGAGTTGTTCAGCGCGAGATTCGCCAGCTGGACCAGATGATTGGTAGTGCAAGTGCGTCGGGCGGGGGATTCGGATCGAGAGCTGGCCGTGCAATGCGAGGCGCGCGAGCGCGGCGATGAGCGCCGGCCTGTTCAGGATTCGAGTCGGCGGAGGAGGCGCGACGGACGCGGCGGCTGCGGGACTGCCGCTGGCCCGTCGCGCAGAGCCGCACTTTGCGCAGGCGACAGGGCGAGGGCTGCGCCGCTATTGCAGCGGCTGCTCGCGGGAGACGGAGCACGTCCTGTGTCTGGGCGGCGACGGCGCGAGCATTCCGGCGATCCGCTGGCCCGCCGCCAGACCTGCGAACGGCACGACGATCTGTGTCGACTGCGGCCAGTGGCGCCCTGCAGCCCAACGACCGAGCGGGCCGGTGTGGTCGAGTTGGCCGCGGGTGTCGGCTGAGAGACCGGAAACCGCGAGGCTCTTCGACGATCCCCCTCTCGAGACCGCCGCCGAGAGCGAGGGCATGCTGCCGCTGCGAGGCCCCGCGCGTCTACGTCGGCGTCAGCCGGCGCGGACGATGAAGAAAGCGATCGCCACGTACTGACAGGCGACTCCCACGATCGTCAGCGCGTGGAACAGCTCGTGGTAACCGAACACCGCCGGCACGGGATCCGGTCGGCGTCGTGCGTAAACGATCGCACCAGCCGTGTAGGCAAGTCCTCCGACCACGAGCAGGATCACCGCCGCAGGGTGGAGCCGGCCGATTAACTGTGGGAGCACGACAACGGCCACCCAGCCGAGTGCGAGCCCGATTGCCGCTGCGAGCTGTTTCGGTGCTTCGACCCAGATGAACTTGAGCACGATCGCGGCGGCGGCGCCGCCCCAGACGATCGTCAGGACAACTGGGCGCCAGGCGCCCCGCAGCGCGAGCAGCGATACAGGCGTGTAGGTCCCCGCAATCAGGAGGTAGACGCCGGCGTGATCGATCCGCCGCATCCAGAGGCGCGCGCGCGGAGACCAGGTCACGCGGTGGTAGAGCGCACTGGCTCCGAAGCACGCGGCGACCGAGGCGGCGAACACCGCGGCGGCCAGTCGCCGACGCCCGCCCTCGGCTCCGACGATCAGCAAGGGCGCAAGTGCGACCGCGATCACGAACGCGCCCTGATGGAGGACGCCCCGCAACCTCGGCTTGTCGAGCCCAACAGCGATCTGATCGGTCATGTGCACGGAGACGCCCCGGCACGATAGCGGTGATCGTTCCCGAGCAGGGTGCGCTATGCGGGTGGGCCGTCGAAGTGGCGGAGTTCAGAGCCGGGACGGAAGTGCGGTCCGTCCATGCCGCCGTTCGTGTTGACCTTGCTCGTGATGCGGTCCTTCAAGACGCCGAGCATCTCGGTTTCCTGGGCCTTCGTCAGACGGCCCGCGGACACTGCGCTGTCGAGCTTTGTCTTTGCGTCGGCAACCATCGCGGCGATCAGTCCGTCGACGGACCTGTTGTGATCCTTTGCGACCTGCGCAATGCTCTTGCCACCTTGGAGCTCGGTGTCGAGCTGGGCTTCCGTTATGCCGATGTAGCCGGCCGCGGTCTCGAGACGGCCGAAGAATCCGAACTGGCCGAAACCGCGATGGAAACCGCCGAACAGCGGGAAGTCGCTCGACGTGATGCGCTGCTTGATCGCATCACCCTCGGCCTTCGTGATGCGCCCCGCGGCGACTGCGGCATCGACGCGATCGCTGAGTGCCTTGGTCAGCGCGTCGCTCAGCTTGCTCGACGAGATTCCCAGTTGCTTCGCTGCATCGTCGATGACCGCTTTGCTCTCCGAGCTCGGCGAACTGGCCTGCGATGCCGCCACCGCCACACCGCCTCCGGTGACCGCCAGTAGGGCCGCGGCACCGACAACGATCTTGGTCTTTCGATTGAGTTTCATGAGCGAAGACAACCAGCCCGCCCTAAGAGCGCGCTAAGAAGTTCCTAAGAACCACCGTTGAGGCGAAGTGTCATCCGCGTACCGCCGCCGTCCGCCGCCTCCGCGACGACCTCACCGCCGTGCGCAACGGCAACCTGGCGGACGATCGCGAGCCCGAGCCCCGACCCCGGCCGGCCGCGCGCGGATCGAGACCGATAGAAACGATCGAAGACGTGAGGAAGGTCTTCCTCGTCGATTCCCGGGCCGTGGTCACGCACGCTGACCTCGCCGTCCCGCACCCCCACCTCGACGTCCGCACCCGGCGGGCTCCACTTTGCCGCGTTGTCGAGCAGATTCGCGACTGCCCGCTCGATCGTCGACGGCACTCCCTGCACCGTGGACTCCTGCAGGTTGGTCGTGAACGTGACTGCCGGGCGGTCGCGCCTTGCGCGCTCCACCGCCTCGGAGGCGACGAGATCGAGCCGCACCTCTTCCGGTTCCGCCGTCTCCTCCTCGCCGCGCGCAAGGTCGATCAGCCCCGAGATCAGCGTGGTCATCTCGGCCAGCTGATCGACCACGTCGGTCAGCAGCCGCTCGCGTTCACCCGCGGGAAGCGTCCGCTCACTGGCGAGCACCTCGATATTCGTCCGCAGGCTCGTCAGCGGCGTACGCAGCTCGTGCGATGCATCCGCGACGAGCTGACGCTGCGCGCGCGACGACTCCTCGAGCGCGCCGAGCATCGTGTTGAAGCTGCCGGCAAGCCTGCTTAGCTCGTCACGCCCGCTGACGTCGATGCGGTCCGACAGGTCTCCCGTCTCGGCCACGTTCTCGGTCGCGGTCGTGAGTCGCCGAACCGGAGCGAGCGCCGCACGCGAGACCGCGAGCCCGAGGGCGGCGGCGATCGCGATTCCGCCGCCCGCGATCAGGATGAGCAGGTTCTTGATGCGACCGAGCGAATGGTCGACCTCGGTCAGGGAGCGAGCGACCTGGACTGCGGCTCCGGGCGCGAAGGGAAAGGTCAGCATCCGAAGATGTACTCCGCGTACGTGAATGTCGCTGAAGAACGCGCCCCGCTCGCCTCGAGCGACCGCGGTGACGTCGTTGTTTACGGGCAGCGACACCGAGTTTGCCGCGCCGCGAGTGAAGTAGATCTTCCCATTCGCGTCGACGCCCTGCGGATAGACCGTCGCACTGCCGAACCCGCCGGTCGGCGTGCCGAAATGCCCGAAATCGTGGATCGGCGACCCGAGCACCTGCGCGGCGTTCGTCTTGAGCGAATCGTCGACGGTGGAGCGCAGCTGGTCCCGGACGACGAAATAGATGACGAACGACGCGGTCAGCACCGCGAGCGCGACCGCGGCAGCGGCAACGAGTGCCAGGCGGGCGCGAAAGCTCATGGCTCGCGCAGCGCGTAACCGACCCCGCGCACGGTCTGGATCAACCGCGGCTTGCTGCCCGCCTCTGTCTTGCGGCGCAGATACCCGATGTACACATCCAGGGAGTTGGAGGCGAAGCCGAAGTCGTAGCCCCAGACCCGTTCGAAGATGATCGAGCGGGTCAGCACCTGGCGCGGGTTCGTCATGAAGAGCTCGAGCAGCGCGAACTCGGTGCGGGTGAGCTCGATGGGATCGCCGTCACGCCGCACCTCGCGAGTCCCTGGATCGAGCTCGAGGTCGGCGAAGCGCAGCAACTCGTCCTCGCCCGCCGTGGTCCTCCGCAGAAGCGCGCGCACTCGGGCGACGAGCTCCTCGAGGGCAAACGGTTTCGTGACGTAGTCGTCGGCGCCGGCATCGAGGCCGGCGACACGGTTTTCGATCTCGTCGCGCGCCGTGAGCATCAGCACCGGCACACGGTTGCCGCCGCGGCGCAGCCGGCGGCACACTTCGAGCCCGTCGATTGTCGGCATCAGGACGTCGAGAATCACCGCGTCCGGCTGGGTATCGCCGTTTGCCTCGAGGCGTTGGAGCGCTTCGAGGCCGTCGGCGGCCAGCTCGATCTCGTAGCCCTCGAGCTCCAGTGCTCTACGGAGGGACTCCCGTACAGCCCGTTCGTCGTCCACGACAAGGATCTTCACGGCCCCATTGTGCTTGTGGAAGCTGAGAGAGGGGTAAGACTAGGGCTTCGAGACCGTCAGGCTGGCGGTACCGCGGCCGGCCAGGTCGGTGACCCGGAACCGGTAGCTCCGGGCGCCGCAGACGGTGAAGGTGCGAGTGAATGCCCGCGCGGAGACGACGTGCGCAGCGCGGGTCGACGATGCGAACACGTCGACCGAGAGGCGCAACCCAGCCGAGGGTCGGAGACTGAGCTTCAACGTGCCGTCGAGCTGCGTCGCGACCGTGAACGTCCGCGTCTTCGTCGTGCGGCTCAAGGCTGCGGTCTGCGTCGTCGTGGTAGCGGCCTGCCACGGACCGATCACGTCCTGTTCCGCGGCCGTTAGCGCGGCCGCCGTGGGATACAGGGCCTGGGTGACGATCTGCCACGGCGTTTCCGCCCGGCCGGCCTTCCGCTCGTTGAGCACGCGGTATGTCTCGGCCCAGCCTTCGCCGGGGTTCAGCGTGTACTGGCTGGGATCTTCGGCGCCGGGAACGAGCGCGCCGCTCCGCGCCTTTGCGCAGACCTCCATCGCGGAGGCCCAGCGCTTCGGCCCCCAGTCGAGCGCGAGCCAGGGTGCGTTGGAACGACTAGCCGCGATGTGGTGGCCGTACTCGTGGGTGATGACCGCCTCCGCGGAGATGTCGCCGCCGGGATCCTCTCCCGGCGTATACAGGAGGCCCCCTTGCGGGCTGTAGCAGGCAACCGCGTCCGCGCCGCAGGTCCGTGCGATCTGCGCCGAAGTCGCAAGCAGCACGGTGACGGTCGAGATCTCAGGGCCGTGGACCAGGGTGGCGAGGAAGTCGGCCCAGTGCTGCCCCAACGCCGGGTCGACCGGATAGCTGTTGGAGGCGTAAATGGTGACCGGCTCCCCCGCCGCGGTCCGGTACTGACCGCCCCAGTAACCGGCGGGAGCGACGGCCCCGACGCTTGCTGCCGTCACCTGCGTGTCGACGATCGGGCTCGAAGCCCGGGAGATCTCCGCTCGTCTCGGTATCTCGAGCAGTCGCGTGGAGCCGGACTGCGCAGCCGCCGCTGTCACAAGGGCGGTAGCGACAGCGACGGCGCACAGGGCCGGCAAGCGGGCCGAGGGGGAAAATCCCGGCCGGCCTGGACGTCGCGAGCGGAGGGTCGGTTGGGGTTCCAGATCCCGCGAAGCCACGAAGTCGAACGTGCCACGCACCCCTAAGACCGGGTTAAGACGGTCGTAAGAAGTTTGTGAGCTGACGAGGTCTTATCGAGTTCTTAGCCGAGTCTCACCGGGCTCTTAAGGAA
>CATPAS010000149.1 GCA_955652075.1 uncultured Gaiellaceae bacterium
CTGTGCGGCCGGAGCGATCAGTCCCCCGGCCACGCCGGCCAGAACCAGCACCGGCAGCAGGTCGGTTGCATAGTGGCCTCCGGCCGAAACCTGCGTCAGCAACACGGAGATCGCGAGGAGCCCTCGAGATGTAGTTGCACGCGCGCGAGGCGGGTGGGGGCGGCTGCGCTCACGAGCGTTGTCGGCCGTTCGCGCCGCCGCATATACCCTGACAGGGTATGGTCCGAAGGCTCACGTCTTCGAAGCAGAGGAGAGCGTTGAGCGCACACACGCTGGGCGAGGACAAGGAGCGACCTGATGAGGCATGGCTATGCCGACAACAAGGAAGCGCTGATCAGGCGCCTGCACCGGGTCGAGGGTCAGGTGCGGGGGATCGAGCGGATGGTGGAGGACGACCGGTACTGCATCGACATCCTGACGCAGATCGGCGCGGTCTCGATGGCGCTCGAGAGTCTCGCCTTCGAGATTCTTGACGGCCATGTGAACCATTGCGTAACGGGCGCGATCGCCTCCGGGAACAAGAAGGAAGCGGCGGCGAAGACCGAGGAGTTGCTCGCTGCTGTGCACCGCTTCGCGAAAACGCGGTAGGTGCCGGTGATGATCGTCGCAGTTGCGGTCGAGCACGAGCTCTGGCGGGCGCTTAGCTTTGCTTTCGGGATGACCTGGGAGGTGCTGTGGGCGCTGATCCTCGGCTTCGCTCTCTCTGGTGCTGTTCAGGCGGTGGTTTCGAAGCGCGAGATGCGGCGGTTGATGCCGGATGACTCACCAAAGACGCTCGCGATCGCCTCCGGGTTGGGCGCCGCGTCATCGTCCTGCTCGTATGCGTCGGTTGCGCTCGCGCGCTCGCTGTTTCGCAAAGGCGCCGACTTCACGGCGGCGATGGCGTTCCAGTTCGCTTCGACGAATCTGGTGATCGAGCTCGGGATCATCATGGCCTTGCTGCTTGGCTGGCAGTTCGTGCTCGGCGAGTTCGTCGGCGGCCCGTTGATGATCGTCTTCCTCGCGATCCTCTTCCGGATCTTCCTCACGCGCAGCCTGGTCGAAGAAGCGCGAGCGGAGGCGGAGAAGGGGCGGCTCGGCTCGATGGAGGGTCACGCCGAGATGGACATGTCGGTCGAGGCCGGCGGACGCTCGCTCTGGAAGCGGCTCCGCTCGCCCGAGGGCTTCACCGCGACCGCGAACTACTTCGTCATGGACTGGGCGGCGGTCGCGCGCGACATTTTCGGTGGGCTGCTGATCGCAGGCGCACTCGCCGCCTGGGTACCGAACTCGTTCTGGCAGCGCTTCTTCCTCGAACACCACCAGACCCTGGCGAAGTTCTGGGGGCCGATCGTCGGGCCGGCGGTCGCGATCATCAGCTTCGTCTGTTCGATCGGCAACGTCCCGCTCGCCGCCGTCCTCTGGAACGGCGGGATCAGCTTCGGCGGCGTGCTCGCTTTCATCTTCGCCGATCTGATCATCCTGCCGATCCTCGACATCTACCGCCGCTACTACGGCTGGAAGATGGCCGGCTTCCTGCTCGTTAGCTTCTACGCAACGATGGTCGGCGCCGGACTCACCACTGAATTCGTCTTCCAGGCGCTCGGGATCGAGCGGCACGCCCGCAACGCCAAGGTTGTCATGGCCTCGCTCAGCTGGAACTACACAACCTTCCTCAACATCGTCTTCCTGATGCTCGCGGCGGCGCTCATCTGGCGCTACTTCCGCCGCGGCGGCGGCTGGGCCATGCTCAAGATGATGAACGAACCGATGGGCGATGCGCACCACGCGCACCACGGCGCGCACGCGCACTAACCAAGCTGAACAAGGACCGCATCAGCCATACGTGTCTTCGTGTTCGGGCTCCAGGTTGACAGGCCGCCAATACAATCTCGGCATGATCCGCGAGGCATGCACCGGCTGCGGCTGCGATCAGTGCCCGTGCCCGGACTGCAACAAGAAGGCGTCCTGACCGCGCCGACGCGGACGACCGGCCGGGTCATCCACGGCGCGTTCCGCTACGACGCCTTGTTGTGGATCATCTCGCGCGGCAACGAGCGCGGCTTCAGAGAGGAACTGGTCGAGCTCGCACGTCTCGTCGTCGGCGAGTCGGTTCTCGATGTCGGCTGTGGAACCGGAAGCCTCGCCATCGCCGTCAAGCGGCGCGTCGGCCCAAGCGGCTCCGTGCACGCCATCGACCCCGCAGACGAGATGATCGCGCGCGCACGAAAGAAAGCAAGAAGACGGAAACTCGACATCACCTTCGACACCGCCAGCGCTGAGGCACTGCCCTTTCGTGACGGGACTTTCGACGTCCTTCTCTGCACTGCGGTCCTGCATCACCTTCCGCACGGTTTACTCCACCGCTCACTAGCCGAAATGCGTCGCGTCCTCAAGCCGGGCGGCCGCATCCTGATCGTCGACTTCGGAGGATCTCAAGATGACCGGCGGACACTTCACGCCCCACACGGCCGCAACCAAGCAGGCCCAGCGCCCTTCGATCTCAACAGCGTGGTCTCACGGCTCGATGATGTCGAACTACAACCGATCGAAACCGGAGCCATCGTGACGAAGCTGATGCGCACGGAACGCTTGCGCTACGTTCTCGCCGAGAATGCCCCCGCTTAGCCCGCGAGGGTTCAACGCTTAACGGAGTTCGAGAACGAATGGCCTGTTGCCCGGGCTAGCTGCTCAGCGAAAGCAGGGCAGGCCGTCGCCGTCGGGGGTTGCTTCGGCTCCCCGCACGCGCTCATTCGCGCTGATTGCCGCTGAGGAATCCGCGTTGAGAGCGGACAGCCGAGCGCGTTCTTGAAGCGCTAGACGACGTACGCGCAGCCGTTCCAGTAGGCGTGAACGTGCTTGCGGCGACGCCCTTTGGTTTCGACCACGAGCTCCTCGGGCTCGCCGAGCCGTTCGTCGAGGTAGAGCTCGATCCCGTCCGCGTCGACACGGCGGAACGGCCGCTGGCCGGGCTCGCTCGAGGTCTCGAGGAAGGTGAGCGAGCCGTGGCAGCAGCGCGATCTCTTTGCCCACACGTACAGCTGTCCCCCTTGGTCCTGGACCAGTCGGACCGCCTCGGGCGTAGCCTGCACACGCACGTGTCGGACGGTAACACCGTCGAATCTCTC
>CATPAS010000150.1 GCA_955652075.1 uncultured Gaiellaceae bacterium
CTGCAGGGAGTGGGGGCGATCCTCGGCGGCGTGACCGCGAGCCGTGCCCTCCGGCACTTCGGGGACGTGCGCCTCGTCGGCTGGGGGATGGTGCTCTTCGCGGTCGGAGACGCGAGCTTCGCGTCTTCGAGCCTGCCGGTTGTGTGCGCGGGGATCGCCGTCGCCGGCTTTGCGATCTCGTGGTTCATCGTCGGCTTTTCGACGTCGATCCAGCTGCGGACGCCGCAGCGACTACAAGGGCGCGTCGCCTCGGCCGCGAACACGATCGTGAGCACGCCGCAGACGATCGGGATCGCGCTCGGCGCAATCCTCGTGAGCGTTCTCGACTACCGCGTGCTCGTCACGGTGATGTTCGTCGCCGTCTCTGCCTGCGGCGCGTACCTGCTCACCCGCGGGCCGGAGCCGATCGCGGCCGAAGAGCCGGCGCTCGCCTAACTACTCTCGAGCTCCTTCTTCTCGCCGCCAGAACCCACCTCGGCCTTCATCTGCTCGAGCTCGCGGTCGACCTGCTGCTGCGACGCGAGCTGCGAGAGCTCCCGGTCGAGTGGCGTCTTGGTCGAGCCGAGCTCCTCGAGGTCGCCGGACGACACGAGCTCGTCGATGGCGGACGCGCGCGCCTGCATCTGATCGGTCTTGTCCTTCGCGCGCTGGATCGCGAGGCCGGTGTTGTCCATCTCACGGCCGATTCCGGTCGTGGCCTCCCCGATGCGGACCTGCGCCTCGGCCGCGGAGTACTGGGCCTTGATCACTTCCTTCTGCGAGCGGAACTGCTCGATCCTCGCGGACAGCTGCTTTTCGCTCGCGACGAGCTTCTCCTGCTGGTCCTGCAGCTGCTTCACCTGCGTGTCCAGATCCTGGAGCTGCTGTTGGATCCCCGACTTCCGCTCGAGCGCCTGCCGGGCGAGGTCCTCGCGGCCGGCGGCGAGAGCCTGGCGCGCCTGCGTGTCCAGCGTGACGACGTTTTGCTCCAGCTGCTGGGTCTGAAGCTCGAGGCGCTTCTTCGCCGTGACGACGTCTGCGACACCGCGTTTTACGTTCTGCAGCGACTGGAGCTGCTTCTCGTAGGAGTAGTCGAGCGTCTCGTTCGGGTTCTCGGCGCGGTTGAGCAGCGTGTTGAACTTGGCCTTGATGATCTCGCCGGCGCGTGACAGCAGCCCCATCTCAGTTTCCTCCTCGTCGCAGGTTGGCCTGTAGCGTACCGCCGTGCTCGTCGAACGGAGTCTGCACCCGGGCTACCTCTCGAACGCCTACCTCGTCGCCGACGAGGAGGGTGGGGCCGCTCTGTACGTGGATTCCGGGGCGCCGCTCGAGCCGCTCCGGGCAGCGGCGGAACAGTGGCGTGTGGAACCGGAGCTAGTCCTCCGGACTCACTCGCACCCCGATCACGTGGAGCACGAGGGCGAGCTGGGTCTCCCGGTCAAGACCTCCGCCGCCGAAGTTGGCGGCCTGCGGGTCGAGGCCCTGGCCACGCCTGGCCATTCCGACGACATGGTCGCCTTCGTCGTCAACGGCGAGGCAGTGTTCACCGGGGACACGCTCTTCAAGGACTCGGTCGGCGGCGGGAACTTCGAGCAGGTGCGGCAGTCGGTGATGGACGTCCTGATGAAGCTGCCGCCGGAAACGCGCGTCCTCCCGGGTCACACCGACGAGACCACGATCGGCCGCGAATGGGAAGAGAATCCGTTCATCCGGGTCTGGCGCGGCGCCGAGCCCGAAGGAACGGAGCGCGTTCGGGTCGGCGGCGAGGATGCGACTCTGATCGTCTGGTCTCCGGACTACGACGGCGGCGGCAAGGCCTGGGTGCGCTTCGACGACGGCCGCGACGCGATCGTCGGCGGTTCGCGCGTGCAGCGGACTTAGTGGCTCGGAGCCACTAACCGCGACAGGTCCGCAAGGGACCTGCTGGCGCATGGCATGGCACCCGCATCCGGACCACGGGCACCCGGTGTGCAAGAAGCACCACACATAGCATCGGATCGTTGCAGTCGCGTGGGATCCATCATCTCGACCTCGTCGTCAGCGATCTGGAGCGCAGCAAAGCGTTCTACTCCGCACTCCTCCGTAGCCTTGGTTGGAGTGGTGTCCTGCAGCTACAAGGAGAACGCGGCGAGGAGATCTGGTATCTGCAGGCGGCGGACACGTGGCTCGGGCTGCGGGCAAAGCAGTCGAATGCCCATCTGGTGCCGTACGACCGATACGCGGTCGGCGTACACCACGTCGCGTTCGAGGCCTCGACGCGCGACGCTGTTGATCAGTGTTGGGAGTTGGCTCTTGCGCAGGGCGTCGAGATCGAAAGCGCGCCGAAGGAGTTCCCACACTACGTCGACGGCTATTACGCGGCGTTCTTCTACGACCCCGATGGGATCAAGCTCGAAGTAGTCCACGAGCCGAGACGAGCCGCTACAACCGGCACTTAGCTCGACCCCGTTCGGGCCTGTCCGAAACAGACAGTACGGTCCGGCGACCATGCGCTTGGTCGTCGCCCGTTGCGAAGTCCTCTACACAGGCCGACTCACGGCGAGGCTTCCCCAAGCCGTTCGGCTGCTCATGTTCAAGTCGGATGGCTCCGTGCTCGTCCACGACGATGCAGGCGGTTATCGCCCTTTGAACTGGATGACCCCGCCGACCGTCGTGGAGGAGCGAGAAGGCAGCATCGTCGTCCGCAAGAGGGCCGGAAAGTCGGAAGACAAGCTCGAGATCCGCATCGCCGACCTTCTGAGTGACGTCACGCACGACATGGGGGAGTCCGCGGCGCTCCAGAAGGACGGCGTCGAGCGCCACCTGCAGGAAGAGCTGGCCGCGCGTCCGAACGCGCTCGGCCAGAGCCTGCAGCTCGTGCGGCGGGAATGGCCGACCGACATCGGGCCGGTGGACCTCATGTGCCGCGACGCAAGCGGCGACTGGGTCGCGGTCGAGATCAAGCGAATCGCCACGATCGAAGCGGTCGAGCAGCTCACGCGGTACCTCGAACGGATCGAGATCGAAGGCTGTCGCGGCGTGCTCGCCGCGCAGGTCATCAAGCCACAGGCACGCACACTCGCTGAGGCCCGGGGCATCCACTGCGTCGAGGTCGACCTCGCGGTTCTGCGTGGCGAGCGCGAGCCGGACCTCACGCTTTTTACCTAGCTGCGAACGAACGCGACGAGTCGCTCGCCCTCCTCGTCGATCTCCGCGCGTTCCGTCTTCGTGAGACGTCGCAACGGCTCGAGCTCGAGGCCGCGCTTCCGGTCGACGTTCCACGTGGCCGCGACGAAGCCGTCGACGAGTACGGTGGGGAGGACGTCGCCGTTCTTCCTGATCACGGTGCTCCGGAACTTCTCCGGGAGGATGCGCGTCCGCTCGGGCGGCGCGTACGCGAGCAGGGACGAATCCCACTTGGGCAGGAAGCGCACGGGCGCCCGGACGTCTCCAGCCGGCAGCGGCGCGCGGGGCAGGTCGAGCAGCTCACGACCTCGCTCGTCACGAAACTTCCGCAGTTCGAGCCGCTCGATGCCCGGGCGCAGGTCGCCGACTCGGACGCCTGCGAACCGGAGCAGATCCTGTTGCGTCGCCGGGCCGAAGGACGTGAGATAGCTTCGGGCGAGGCGCTCTGCGCCTTGCTCCCTCGACGGCAGATCGACGCCGAGCCAGACGTTCATCGCCAGCAGCTCGGGACGTCCGTGAAAGCCCCACGTACCGCTTGGTGGGACGTGCAGGAGCGGCGCGAGCGTGCGCGTTCTCCAGCGGCCGCCCATGTCTTCGGCGGCGATCGCCTCCAGCTGCTCGTGCGTGATCTGTTTGCTCGCGGCGTCCTGCACCTTGCGCGACAGCTCTTCCATCCGTTCGGCGGTGACCCGCGGCGTCATCTCGCGGGCCGCCGGCTGCCAGGCTGCGGCGTAGTACGGGTAGTCGCGGGCGCTCGTGATGTGCAGCGTGATCCGGAAGAGAGTCGACTTGACGGCCTTTCGGTCCTCCAGCGCCCGCGTCAGCTGCTCCTTGCGGAAGCCCGTCAGCCTGGACCAGAGAGCGATGTACGGAGAGGGCGCGTACTGCGCCTGCAGAGCGCAGAGCCGTTCGATGGCACGGGGAACCGTCAGCCTCTGCCGTGCCAGGAGCATCTGCCGCTCGAGCAAGGCGCGGTTCAGCTCGCGGAGCGTGAGGACACGCTCGCCTTTAGCGTTCGCTCTGGTGATCCGAGCCATCTACGAGCTCGATCCGCCCGAAGCCGCGGAGACCCTGGCGCTGATCGAGTCGGTTGGCCGCGCCGACGGGCCCGACCACGTACGCGGCACCGTCGTGGGGCTGGCGGATGGACGGGCGACCCTCGAGTTTCCCGAACGGAACTGGGGCGGGGATGTCACGCTGCTCGTCTCCTCCTTGCTCGCCGGCGAATGGGCCGACAGCGCCGCTTTCGCCCGCTGCCGGCTCGTTGAGCTCGAACTACCAGCCGGTCTTTTACCCGGCCCGGCCTTCGCCGCGCCCGACGAGGTGCTCGTCGGCGCGATCGTCAAGCCGTCGCTCGGGCTTGCGCCGCAGGAGGTTGCGGCGACCGCAGCAGCTCTGGCCGCGGGCGGCGCCGACCTGGTCAAGGACGACGAGCTTCTCGGCGATCCTGCCTGGTGTCCGCTGGAGGAGCGCGTGCGAGCGGTGGCGGCCGTTCTCCCGGAGCGCGTTCGCTATGCCCCCAATGTCACGGGCCGGATGGAGTCGCTGTTGCAACGGGCGCGTCGCGTCGTCGAGCTGGGTGCGGGCGCGGTGATGGTGAACGCGTTCGCGCAAGGCCTCGACTCCTTGCGGGCGCTGCGGGAGGCGGAGCTCGGCGTGCCGATCTTCGCGCACCGAGTGGGCGCGGCATTCTGGACCCGGGAGCGCCGGTTCGGCGTCGCTCCCGCCTTGACCGCCGAGATCACGCGCCTGTGCGGCGCGGACTACGTCCAGGTCGGCTCGTTCACCGGCAGCGTCTATGACACGCCCGACGAAGTGCGCGCGCAGATCGACGCGTGCCACCGCCCGCTCGGACGGCTGTGCCGATCGGTTGCAGTCATCGGCGGAGGCGTCAGTCCCCGGAACGCTCGAGCGCAAGTCGAAGCCGCCGGCGTGAGCTCGGGGCTGATGGTTCTGCTCGGCTCCGCGGCCTACAACGTGTCAGCGGAAGATGCGGTGCGGTCGACGGTCGGGTCCCTGCGACCGAACAGCGCTGCGGAGAGCGCGTAGAAGAGTGCGATCGCGGCGAACATGACCAGGCTGGCGACGGAGCTGGCGAAGGCCAGGAGCGTGGCGGTCGCGTAGAGCGGGGTTCCTGGCAGATAGCTGCGCGTGATGCCGCTCACGACGCGCGGATCGGCGTCCGCGCGGAGAAG
>CATPAS010000151.1 GCA_955652075.1 uncultured Gaiellaceae bacterium
CGCTCGGAGAAGGTCGGTGCGTGGCCGGTCGCCGTCGACCCGACGGGGTCCGGCGACGCTTTCTCCGCTGCATATCTCGCAGGCAGGTCGCAGGGCCTGGCCCCGGCCGCGGCGGCGCGGCAGGCGACCGGCGTCGTCGGAGCCCTGCTGACCGGACGAGCGAAGTGACCACGGCGGTCCGAACAGCATCCGGGACCTACGTCGTGGACGTGGAGGCCGAGGTGGTGATCGGCCCGGGCGACGACTTCGAGCCGCCGCGGGTCGCTGTCCAGCTTCCGCGCGTCGTCGCAGCGGCTGCCGCGGGTGCGACCGTCGTCGCCGTCGTCGACCGGCGCCCTCCGCTCGCGATCTCGAGTGACGCGGGCCGAACGTGGCGTGAAGCGGGCGGCGGCCTGCCCGCGGGCTTCGCGGTGGCAATCGACGAGAGCAACCCGGACCTGATGCTCTTCGCAGGACGAAACCGCCTCTACCTGTCGGAGAACGGCGGCATCTTCTGGCGCGCGCTCGTTCCAGAGCTCCCGGAGATCGAAGCAGTGGCCTTTATCCCGAGGGAAAGCTGACGCTTTCGCTCAGGGGTTGGGGACGGCGCGGTCAACGCGCGTTCACACCGAACGCCAAGGGCCGACGGTTAGAGAGCGCGAACCTTCGTCCGGCTACAGCCGGAACTCGCCGCGCGCGACGATGACTGCGCTACCCCCGACTTCGACGCGATCGATCTTCTCGCCCGACCCGTCCACGCGCACGTAGAGCGTCGACGGCCGGCCGATCTCGGCGCCCTGCGACACCTCGACCTCTTCCCCGAAGCCGATGCGGCCGTGACGCACGAGGTGCACCCCGAGCGGTCCGCACGCCGAGCCCGTCGCGGGATCCTCGGCGACACCGCCCGCCGGCGCGAACATCCGGGTCTTCCAGCGCGTCCCCGATCCCGCGAAGCAGTTCACGCCCTGGTGGGTCAGCCGAGCGAGCGCACCGAAGTCGGGCTCGAGTGCGGCAACCTCCGCTTCGCTACCGAGCTCGAGGAAGACGTGATGCGGTCCGAGGTCGTAAGTCTCGACCGGAAGCTGTGAGCGCACGCCGAGCAGTTCCTGGAGCTCCTCAGCCTGCTCGAACAGCTCCCAGTTCGGGATCGGCTGCTGCATCCGGCCGAACACGATGCGCGCTCCTTCGCGCTCGAGCGTCACCGGGATGACGCCTGATTCGGTCTCCAAACGGATCTCGCCCAGCTGCAACGGCATGCCGAGAACGAACGCCGAACCGAGCACGGGATGTCCCGCGAACGGCAGCTCGACCGAGGGGGTGAAGATCCGAAGCCGCGCATGGCCCCCGGCCTCGGGCGGCAGGACGAACACCGTCTCCGAGAAGTTCATCTCGCGCGCGAGCTTTTGCATGGTCTCGTCGTCGACCTCGCGTCCGTCGGTGAAGACGGCGAGCTGGTTGCCGGTCAGAGGAATGTCGGTGAAGACGTCCGCGACGACGTAGCGCAGGGTGGTCACAGTCCGATCCTCTACCATGATCGAGTGACTCGGCGGCCGTGAGCGCGATCTCCGTCCGCGACCTGAGAAAGTCCTACGGGGCCTACGAGGCTCTTCGCGGGATCAGCTTCGAGATCCAGGAGGGGGAGGTCTTCGGCCTGCTCGGCCCGAACGGCGCCGGGAAGACGACGACGATCGAGATCCTCGAGGGTTACCGGACACGGGACGGCGGTGACATCGACGTTCTCGGCTTCGATCCCGAACGTGCCGGCTCGGCGTTTCGGGAGCGGATCGGCGTCGTCCTGCAGCATTCCCAGCTCTGGCCGAACCTGACCGTCGCCGAGACGCACCGGATGTTCGCGGGGTACTACGAGCACCCACGCAACGTGGACGAGGTGATCGCACTCGTCGGGCTCGACGAGAAGCGCACCGCACGCGTGAAGACGCTGTCCGGCGGGCAGAAGCGACGTCTCGACCTCGGCGTCGCACTCGTCGGCGATCCGGATCTCGTCTTCCTCGACGAGCCCACCACGGGATTCGACCCGGCGGCGCGGCGCGCGGCGTGGGACATGATCCGTTCGCTGCGCTCGCTCGGCAAGACGATTCTGCTGACGACGCACTACCTCGACGAGGCGGAGCAGCTCGCCGATCGCCTCGCCGTGCTGCGTGGAGGCGTGATCATTCGCGAAGGCACGCCGTCGGAGTTGACGAGCGGTTCGAGCGAGACCGAAATCCGCTACCGCAAGGACGGACAAGAGGTCGTGATCCGCACGAGCGAGCCGACGCGACTGTTGCAGCACTTGACGGCCGAAGCCGTGGCAGAAGGACGGGAGCTGGAAGGGCTCTCCGTGCGCCGGCCGACGCTGGAAGACGTCTACCTCTCGCTCACCGCAGAGCACCAGGAGTGAAGCTCCTCCGGCACCAGGTGAAGTGGGAGCAGCGGTTGTTCTGGCGCAGCCGCGAGTCCGCGGTCTTCGTGTTCCTCTTCCCGATCCTCCTTTTCGCGCTGCTGACGGCCGTCTACAACGGCCACATCTACGGTCGTCCGGCATCGTGGGCGCTCCTCGCCGGGATGATCGGTTACGGCACGGCGAACACGGCGTTCGCGGGGCTCGCGATCACGCTCGTCTCCCGCCGGGAGATCGGCATCCTGAAGCGGATCCGGGCCACGCCGCTACCACCTGCGGTGTACCTCACCGCGGTGCTCGTCTCGATCATGATCGTGTTCGCGATTCAGGTGGCGTCGCTCTTTGCGCTCGGCCGGGTGCTGAAGTCCACCCCCTGGCCGAGCCATCTGCTGTCGCTCGTGCCGGCGCTGGCGCTCGGAGTTGCGGCGTTCGCCGCCCTCGGCCTCGCGATCACGGCGTTCATCCGGTCGCTGGAAGGCTCATCCGCGGTTCTCAACGTCATCGTGCTGCCGATGGCCTTCCTCACGGGATCCTTCGGCCCGACGCGTCATTACCCGAAGGTGCTGCGCGCGATCGGCGACGTCCTCCCGCTCAAGTACCTCCTGGATCTGATCAACGGCATCTATCTTCAAGGCCAGCAGCTCTGGGACAAGCCGACTGCGGTCGCCGTGCTCGGTGGGTGGGGGCTGTTCGGAATGGCTGTTGCATTGCGCACTTTCCGTTGGGAGCCGCGAGAGGGTTAGCTCCGGGTGGGGGCGGTAATAGGACCTGTAATGCGGGTCGAGAACGTCATTGCCTTCGCCACCGAGCAGGAGCCCGCCGGCCTGGAGATCCGGGTCAACTTCGGCGTCTTCGCCGGTCGGGACGCGACCTCGGCCGAGCTTGAAGAACTCGGCAAGCTGCTCGTGCCCGAGGCGGGTGAGGTCTCGATCGTCGCCGAGCAACGGCACGAAATGTCGGAGGACGCAGAGATCCTCCTTCATCAGGTCCGGGTCTCAGTTGGACCGGAGCTCGTTCCGGCCGACCCCGGCGAGCGGAAGAAGCTCTGCGACCGGCTGGTGGCCCTGGCGGGGATCTGGGCCCGCCAGTGCATCAACGAGCGCCACGCGGAGATCACGGATCTCTAGGACGTCACCGTGCGCGGGCCGCGCGGAGCGCGAGCCCAGCCACGCGCGTCGGCCGCGCAGCCTTCGAGATCACGTCGTCCAGCGCGCCGGCCAGCTCTACGAGATCGTGCTCCGAAACGACAAGAGGAGGTAATCCCTTCAAGACCGGAAGGTCGTGGCCCGCGACCTGACTGAGGATCCGGTGACGCGTGAACAACGGCACCACTACGAGCTGCGCGAACAAGCCTGCCTGCATACGTTCCATCACCCGCCAAGCCAGGCTTCCGGATTCGGGCTCGCCGAACTCCATTGCCCACATCAGTCCC
>CATPAS010000152.1 GCA_955652075.1 uncultured Gaiellaceae bacterium
CCTGCGACAGCCCGGATCGCGGCGCTCACGATGGTGGCCCTGCCGGCCACGTAACCGACCTGGGTGTTTCTCCGTTGGCCCTGAGCGGAGATCACTCCGTGCAGGTCGCAATCGAGACCAAAAGGGGGGCACGCAATCGCATGAGCATCCTCTGGATCATCCTCATCGTGATCCTCGTGCTCGCGCTGCTCGGCTTCTTCTCGCGCGGGCGCTGGTAAGCACCTAGGACCGTCAAAAGTTGGAAAATGGGCCGCCCGGCACTTGCCGGGCGGCCTTGTTTGTGTGGATCATGGCTGGGTGGATCCCGCCGCCTTCCTGACCCAGGTCGAAGTGCGCAACAACGGCGCCCTCCCTCGCCTGGGCGGAATGGCACGGGCCGACGGCGTCGTCATGGTCAGCGAGCGCTACTGGGCCTTCGCCGGGACCGACGGAAGTCTGAGGGAGGGTCGGATGCCGGTTGCGCCGCGCGCGTTGCGTGCGATTCCATTCGCGCGTGGCCTCGTACGCCTTGCCGGATCGCTGTCTCCGCTCTTCAGACGGGAGGGCGTTGCGCGCGGCCGCGAGCGGCTCTTTCTGGTCGTGGCGATCCTTGCTCCACCGGTGCTCGCCTTTGCGCCGAGCTGGCTCGGGCTTGCTGCAGGTTTCGTCACAACCTTCGCGCTGCTCGGCTGGCTGTTGCGCGGGCGCACGCTTTACCTGCACGGCGCCGAGCATCGTGCGATTGCCGCGCTCGAGGAACGACGTCTTCGGGAGACGTGGACCGGCCTTGCGCGGCCTTCGCGCTTCTCGCTGCGCTGCGGCACGAACTTCGCCGCGCTGTTGCTTCCCGTCGCCATCTTCGGCGGTCGCTTCTGGCCCCTACCGGCAACGGCTTTCACTCCGGTCGTCGTGTCCGTGCTCGCGCTGGCGCTCACGATGGAGCTGTGGCAGCTCGTTCAGAGGTTGCCACGCCTCGCGCGCGTGGTCCTTCTACCCGGGCTGGGGTTGCAACGTCTCACCACGCGTGAACCGAGGCTCGACGAGACGCGTGTCGCGTTGACCGCGCTCGCCGCAGTTCTCCGAAGAGAGCTCGCGCACGGGTAGCCTGCGGGGCGTGGACGGTCCCCGCGAGAACAGCATCGAGGCGCACGGGCTCGTACGCGAGTTCAAGAAAGGGCCGCGTGCCGTCGACGGCATCGACCTGCGCGTCGACCCGGGTGAGATCTACGGGTTCCTCGGTCCGAACGGCGCCGGCAAGTCGACCACCGTCCACATGCTCACCACGTTGCTGCCGCCTACGGCGGGTACCGCAACGGTTGCGGGCTACGACGTCGTCAAGGAGGGGCCACAGGTCCGGAAGGCGATCGGCGCGGCGTTGCAGGAGGCCGCGCTCGATCCGTTCCTGACGGGCCGCGAGCACCTGAGGCTGCAGACCACGATGCACGGAATCACGGGCGAGGAACGGAGCAAGCGCAGCGACGAGCTGCTCACTCGCGTCGGGCTGACGGAAGCCGCGGACCGCAAGGTGAAGGGCTACTCCGGTGGCATGAAGCGTCGCCTGGACCTTGCGCTGGCGCTGGTGCACCGGCCGCGCATCCTCTTTCTCGACGAGCCCACGACCGGGCTCGACGTCCAGAGCCGTACAGCGCTCTGGGTGGAGGTGGGCCGGCTCGCGAAGGAGGAAGGCGTCACGGTTTTCCTCACGACCCAGTATCTGGAGGAGGCCGACGTGCTGGCCGACCGCGTCGGGATCATCGACCACGGCCGGATCGTCGCGGAGGGCACTCCCGAGAAGCTGAAGGCAGACATCGCGTGCTCGACGGTCGAGGCGGTGCCCGCGACTCCCGACCAGCGAGGCGCAGTCGCATCGGTCCTCGAGCGCTTCGGGGAGCAGACGACCGGTTACGGCCCGGGTAGCGTCGCCGTCCAACTGGCCTCGGCGAACGGCAATCTCGCCGAGATCGTTCGCGCGCTCGACGCCGAGGGTGTCGTCCTTTCCCAGCTGCAGATCCACGAGCCGACGCTCGACGACGTCTTCCTCGCGAAGACCGGGCGCCATCTCGAGGGCGCGGGAGACGAGGAGGAGCAGGACTCCGAGCAGGACCTCGAGCCCGCACGCGCGTGAGCGCCATGGCTCTCGCCCAGACCGCCGCGCTGGGCAAGCGTGCAGTCGTCCGGACCGCTCGCCAGCCCGCGAACGTCGTCTTTCCGCTGATCTTTCCGATGCTCCTGCTCGCGGTGAACGCGGGCGGCTTGAGAGCGGAGACGAAACTTCCGGGCTTTCCCACCACCTCGTTCCTCGCATTCGCGCTCGCCGTGCCGTTCGTGCAGGGCGCCCTACTCGCGACGATCAACGCCAACGTCGAGTTCGCCCGCGACATCCAGACAGGCTTCCTGAACCGGCTGGCATTGACTCCAGTGCGAGGAATCGTCCTCCTCTTCGGACAGCTCGGCGGGCTGATTACGAGCGCCGTCGTCCAGGCGATCTTCTACCTCGCCGTCGGTCTTGCGTTCGGTGTGCGACTGCAGAGCGGGATCGGGGGCGCAGCGATGTTGCTGCTCCTGGAGACCGCGATCGCGCTCGCCTTCGCGTCGCTCGGCAGTTGGGCCGCGCTGCGGACGGGCTCGACGGAGGCGGTGCAGGGCCTCTTCCCTGTCTTCTTCGTCTTTCTCTTCCTGTCGTCGATGAACATCCCGCGCAACCTGATCGAGGCGGACTGGTTTCGTTGGGTGGCTACCGTCAACCCGGTCTCGTATCTGATCGAAGCGGTGCGCGCGCTCGTGATCACCGGGTGGGACTGGCAGACCATCGGCCTCGGCTTCGGGGTCGCAGGCGCGCTCAGCATCGTCGGCTTCGCGCTCGCGACCCACGCGTTGTGGAACCGTTTGGAGCGCACATGAGAGACACGCTCTCCGTCGCACGCGGTGTGTCGTGGCGCGTGCTCCACATCTTCTTCACGAACAAGGCGTTCCTGCTGCCCTCGATCGCGTTCCCGCTCTTCTTCTTCACGGCGTTCGTCGGTGGATTGTCGCGCATACGCCAGGTGCCGGGATTCGACTTCCCGACCGGCTACACCGCGTTCCAGTTCGTGTTCGTGCTACTGCAGTCGGCGGCGTTCGCCGGAGTGTTCACAGGGTTCGGGATCGCGCGCGACTTCGAGACCGGCTTCATGCGGCGGCTGATGCTCGCCGCCCCGAACCGCAGCGGCATCCTGCTCGGGTATACGTTCTCTGCACTGGTTCGCTGGGCGACGGTCGCGACGGTCGTGACCGTGGTGGCCCTGCTCGCGCAGATGAAGATCGGCGGCGACGGCGTCGACCTGTTCGGCCTCTATGCGCTCGCGCTGTTCCTCAATGTCGCCGGGGCGCTCTGGGCCACCGGCGTCGCAATGCGACTGCGGTCGCAACAAGCTGCGCCCGTGATGCAGATGCCGGTCTTTCTGCTTCTCTTCTTCGCTCCGGTGTACGTCCCGCTCAATCTCCTTCAGGGCTGGATCCACGGTGTCGCGTCCGTCAATCCGATTACGGCCCTGCTCGAGGCGGGTCGCGGATTCATCTCCGGCAGGCCCGAGCTGACCCTGGCAGCGTTTGCGATCGCAGCCGGGCTGATTCTCGGATTCGCCGCCTGGGCCGTTCGTGGCCTCAGACGTGCCGAAGCTGCCGGGTGAGTCAACTAGCGCCATAATCCCTGCTAATGGAGCCCGAAGCCTGGCCCACTCCACAGACGCCGGCGCGCGAGCCGCTGCCGCGCGTCGAGGATCTGCCCGTCGCCGAACAGGGCTACGAGCAGGAGAGTGTCAAGGCTGCGTTCGACTCTTTCTACCGTCACGCCGCGCAGGTCGACGCGGCCCTGCGCACGCTCGAGGCAGTGGACTCGTTCCACCGGCACGCCGCGTCCCTCCGCGCCGACCTGCGCGCTCTGCGCACGGCCGGCTGGACGCAGCAATCGTGGACGCAACCCCCGTCCTACGGGTACGGCATGCGGGCGCCGCGCGAAGGCGTTCCGCCCGCCGTGTGGCGCATCGGCGGCGAAGTCGGGTTCCTCGTCGCCGTGGCGGTTGCCCTGGGGGTGGCGAAGCTTTCGTGGTGGGTGATCCTCGTCGCCATGGCCGGTGCGTTCGCGATCGTCTGCCTGATCGAGTGGCTTGCGGGGCGCGAGCAGCTCTCCTTCGTGCGTCCCGCGGGCACGGCTTCTGCGCACCCCGTCGTGCAGGCACAGCGGGCAGAAGACACGGACGAGCGCGACTCGCTCGGCTGGACCGCCTTCGAGGAGGCGCAGGAGCCCTCGGACGCGATGACGATCATCGGGGCTCCTTTGCGGGAAGAGGAAGCGGTCGCCGAGGGCGTGCCCGAGCCCGAGCCGGAGCCCGAGGAGCCGGAGCTGCCGCCTGCCGCCGAGGCGGACCCGGCGGGTGAGCCGTCCGCGTCCCGCGGCTGGTGGCGCCGACGCCAGGACAGGGACGAGGCCGGGCTCCAGCAGGAGTCGCCGCGGCACGTTCGCGTGCTCCCCGCTGCGCCGGAGCCGCCCTCGGACCCCTGGGAGGAGGGCTTCGACGGTCCCGAGGCTTTCGGCGAGAGCGACGAGCCCGCCCTGGTCGAGGACGAGGCACCCCGCCGCTTCAGACGTCGCTAAATCACACTCTTTCGTCCTCAGCCGTTCCTGCCGATAGGACTCCAATGCGGAAACGTCCCATCGGCCAGATCCTGGTCGAGAAGAACGAGATCTCTGAAGCCGAGCTCGCCGCCGCGCTCGCGGAACAGGAGCGGACCGGGCTCCG